>JBJMTR010000182.1:0-3197 GCA_045811565.1 Bradyrhizobium sp. | reverse complement strand
GCTGCGCAGCAACTTGCGATCCTGTCCCGACCCATCGGTCTCCGGCGGTATCCATGCCGGCCCGAATACCTCCGGCAACAGGCGGTCGCGGAACGGTTCGAGCAGCGCGACCTCCTCCGGCGACGGCTCTCCTTGCGCCATCATCTCGGAATTCTGGAATACCGAATGCGTACGCTGGTAAGAACCGTACATCAGGTTCTTGTTGGTCCACTCAAAGTCGAAGGCGATCGCCAAGGCCTCGCGAACTCGCCGATCTTTGAACTTGTCGCGCCTGGTGTTGAGCAGCCAGCCCTGCGCGCCGGAGGGCCGCTCGTCCGGAATGACGTCCCGCTTCACGCGTCCGTCACGGATCGCGGGGAAATCGTAGCGCGTCGCCCAGACGCGCGAGGTGAACTCTTCGCGGAAAAGATAGTTGCGGCCGGTGAATGCCTCGAAACCGGCTTCGCGATCCCGATAGTACTCATCGCGCAGAATATCGAAATTATATTGTCCGCGCGAAATCGGGAGATTTTCGCCCCACCAGTTCTTGACCCGCTCGAACTCAACGAAGCGGCCCTGCTCGAAGCGTGCAACGCGATAGGGACCCGAACCGAGCGGCGCTTCCAGAGAGGTCTCGTCGAATGACCGGGTGGAATAGTATTTCTCGGAAAAGATCGGCATCGTTGCTGCGAGTGCCGGCACGTCCAATCCGCGTGCCGGAAGGAAGCGCAATCGGAGCGTCCGCTTGTCTTCGATCGTGACCTCTGCGAGGTCGCGGAGTACGGAAGAGAAGGTGGGGTGACCCTTGGTCTTCAGGGTTGTCAGCGAGAATGCGACATCCGAGGCGCCGATTTCGCTGCCGTCATGAAAAACAATTCCCGGTCGCAGCCGGAAGCGGAAGACCAATCCGTTGGGAGAGACGGTCAATTCTTCCGCAGCCAAAGGGTAAACCGCATCCGGCTCATCGAACGCCCGCGCCATCAGCGAGGCGAAAGTGAGGTTCATCCCGTTCGCCGTATCGCCCTTTACGATGTAGGCGTTAAGCGAATTGAACGTCGAGCCTCCCGAGCCGACCAGCTGCGAAAACACGCCGCCTTTTGGCGCGTTCACATTGACGTAGTCGAAATGGTGAAAGTCCGCAGGATATCTCAGTTCGCCGAATGCGGAAAGGCCATGAAGCGTTTTGTCACCGTTGTCCGCGAGCGCCAGAGAAAAGCGAGAAACGCTCAGCGCCCCGACACCGAGACCGAGCACATGCCGGCGAGAGAGTTGCGCCATGCGGGAAGCGTCCTTCAAGACCGTCTACCGATCCGGCCCGCCTTGTCCGCATCGTACCACCACAATGAGGGGAAACCCGACAAACCGTATTTCGGCAATTCGGTCGGCCGGCCGAAGCGATCCCAGCGTGCGGTCCTGACTTTCGGATAATTCCATTGCGGCACGACATAGTGATTCCACAACAGCACGCGATCGAGCGCCTTGGTCGCCGCGACCAGATCATCCCGATCCTTGGTGTAGATGACGCGTTCGATCAACTTGTCGATGGCCGGATTCTTGATGCCGATGATATTGCGCGAGCCCGCCATGTCGGCCGCCTGCGAACCCCAATACTCGCGTTGCTCGTTTCCGGGCGACAACGATTCCGGCCATGACGAGACGACCACATCGAAATCCCAGCTGCGAAGCCGGTTTTCATACTGCGTCGGATCGATCGTGCGCACGCCGACGGCGATACCGAGCCGCTCCAGAGAAGGTTTGAAAAACAGCATGACGCGCTCGAAGGACGGGTCTGCACCGAGCAACTCGAGCGCAAATTGCGCCCCGGTCTTGCTGTCGACCAGCTTGCGGTCGCGCACCTCGTAGCCGGCTTCCTTCAGCAGGCGCAGCGCCTCGCGCAGATTTTCGCGAACCGCTTCGGGGCTGCCGCCAACCGGGTTGGTATAGGCCGTCGTAAAAACCTCCGGCGGGACTTCCGCGCGTACCGCCTCGAGGATTTCGAGCTCCCTGCCCTGCGGCAGACCGCTCGATGCCAGCTCAGTGCCGTCAAAATAGCTGCTGATACGCTTGTATTGATCGAAGAAGATCTGCTTGTTCATCTCCTCGAAGTCGAACGCGAAATTCAGCGCGCGGCGAACCCGCCGATCACGGAATTTGTCGCGCCGAATGTTGATCGCGAATGCCTGCATGATGCCGGAACTGCGGTTTGGAAATTCCTCCAGCAGCACGCGCTTTTCGGTCACGGCGGGAAAATCGTAGGCCGTGGCCCAGTTCTTCGCGCTGTTTTCGGTACGCCAATCGACCTGATCGCCCTTAAACGCCTCAAGCGCGACCGTCGAGTCGCGGAAATATTCATGGCGCAGCTCGTCGAAATTGTTGCGGCCGACATTGCTGCTGATATCGCGTCCCCAATGGTCCTTCACGCGTTCCAGCGTCAGCGTCCTCCCCGGGACAAATTCCTTGATGCGGTAGGCGCCGGAGCCCAGCGGCTTTTCCAGTGTCGTCGCCGAGACGTCGCGCCTGCGGCCCTCGCCGTCGGTACTCTCCCACCAATGCTTCGGCAACACCGTGAGTTGGCCAACGATCTGCGGGAGTTCGCGATTGCCTGGCGCATCGAAGCTGAACTTTATGTCGCGATCGCCAACTTTTTCAGCCTTCACCACATGGCGGTAGTAGGCGGCGTATTGCGGATGATACTGCTTGAATGCGTCGAGTGAAAAAATCACGTCCTCGGGCGTTACCGGCTTGCCGTCATGCCATTTCGCTTCTGCCCGGAGACGATAGGTGACGGATGAAAAATCCGCCGGATGACTGACAGCCTCGGCCAGTTCGCCGTACTCGGTTGAAACCTCGTCCAGCGATTGCGTCATCAGAGACTCGTAGATGAGCCCGACGCCAACGGCGAGCGAGCCTTTGACGCCGGCGACCACGAGATTGAAATTATCAAAGGTGCCGATCTGGATCTGACGTACGACGCCGCCCTTCGGCGCCTCCGGGTTCACGTAGTCAAAGCGCGTGAAGGCGGCGGGATATTTGACGTCACCGAACAACGAGAGTGCATGCCGCCACTGCAGTTCGCCTGTTGCAGATTCGGCGCCGGCGGCCTTGGTCGCGGGAGCGCCTGCTGCGAGACCGAGGGCCGGGGCCATTGCGGTTGCGGCACCGCCCTGGAGAAGGTGTCGTCGGGTAATTGCCAAATGCAGAATTCCTGTTGCTGACGC
>JBJMTR010000181.1:0-12006 GCA_045811565.1 Bradyrhizobium sp. | reverse complement strand
GTCAATCTTGGGGACGTCATGATCGAAGGCCGCGACCTCTTCGGCGACGGCGTGAACATCGCGGCGCGACTTGAGGCGCTCGCCGAACCCGGCGGCATATGTATCTCTCAGACAGTCCTCAATCACGCGCGCGACAAGGTGTCTTTCGAGGTCGAGGATGCGGGCGAGCAAACGCTGAAGAATATCGCCCGGCCCGTCCACGTTTACCATATCATCACCGATCCCCGCCGGCGGTCTGTGACGCCCAAACCTGAGGTTCCGGTGCTCGCGTTGCCCGACAAGCCGTCCATCGCCGTGCTGCCGTTCACCAACATGAGCGGCGACC
Source organism: Bradyrhizobium sp. (assembly GCA_045811565.1). Classification (GTDB taxonomy): domain Bacteria; phylum Pseudomonadota; class Alphaproteobacteria; order Rhizobiales; family Xanthobacteraceae; genus Bradyrhizobium. Next base: position 11,681 of record JBJMTR010000181.1, on the reverse strand, counting down.
CCGAACAGGAATTCGTTTCCGATGGCGTCGTCGAGGATGTGATCACGGCGCTCTCGCGCTATCCTTCGCTGTTCGTCATCGCCCGAAACTCGTCCTTCACCTACAAGGGTCGAACGGTCGACGTGAGACAGGCCGGGCGCGAGCTCGGCGTGCGCTACGTGCTCGAAGGCAGCGTGCGCAAGGCGGGCAATCGGATCCGCGTCACCGCGCAGCTGATAGAGGCGGAAACCAGCAATCACGTCTGGGCGGAGCGCTACGACCGCGATCTCGCCGATATTTTCGCTGTGCAGGACGAACTCACCGAAGCGCTTACGACCGCCCTTGCCCCCGCCATTGCCGACGCCGAGCTGCGACGCGCCGTGCGCAAGCCACCGGGGAGCCTTGATGCATGGGCAGCGTATCAGCGCGGTCTGTGGCATCTGAGCAAAGCCACCGCAGACGACGACGCGATCGCGGCGGAATTTTTTAAGCAGGCGATCAATCTCGATCCGACCTTCGGCGGCGGCTACAGCGCGCTCGCCCTGTATCAGCTGCAAGCGGCCGCGATTTACCAAAAGCTGGACCTGCCGGACGCGCAACGCTCGGCCGAGGCCTTGGCCCGCCGGGCGGTCGCGCTCGATGGCGCCGATGCGGAAGCCCGATCATGCCTCGGCTGGGCCTTGCAAGCGCGCGGCGAAGCTGACGGTGCGTTGGCGGAGATCGAGCGAGCTCTCTCGATGAGCCCGAATCTGGCTATCGCGCATGGCCACAGAGGCGCGACGCTGATCTTCGCGGGACGGCCGAAGGAGGGGCTCACGGCGCTCGAAAAGTGTATTAGGCTCGATCCCCGCGATCCGTATCTCGCAGTACGTTTGTTGCACGTTGCGTGCGGTCTGTATTTCTGCGGCGAATACGACGCTTCGATCGAGGCTGCGAAACGGCTGATCCGGTCGTATCCCGATTTTCCGATGATCTTCCGCTGGTCCGCCGCGGCGCTGGGCCAGCTTGGGCGCACAACGGAAGCGAAGAACGCTTTGGAGCAGGCCATCTCCCACGCACCGGCGGCGTTCGACATGTATGTCCGCAACAGAGCTCCCTGGTTTCGGCCGGAAGATCACGCCCATCTGGTCAAGGGTTTGCGCAAGGCCGGCTGGAAGGGTTGAGGCCGCTGAAGTCGGTCGCCGAGCGGGCTTCAAACCAGAGGGTGATGGCTTTTCTTCGAATCGTCATCCCGCTCTATCATTTTGTTTGAGCATGATCTCCGCGCAAACGGGTTGCGTTTGTCGCGAGGGAAAACCGGTACCCGCTTTTCCGGATCATGCTCTGGACGCCGTGACGCTCCTCCGAAGGTGACTTGAATCCCGTAAGGGAACGAACGCGCTCCGCGTTCAGGGTTGCGCCTTCGGCGGCATGTTCTACGGCGGCCAGACCTCGAAGCGCGTGAGCTGAAACAGATCCATAGTTTGCTGGATTCCGGGCTCGATGCTTTGCATCGCCGGAATGACGTTCAAACAAATGCGACGAACGATTCTCTTCGCGACGAAGCCATGTCGCGGCAATTCGAGATCATGCGCACGGTTTCCGCAGCAGCGGTTCGCCGGCGCGGATGCGGGCTCCTTCCTTCACATTGTCACAGAATTCGAAGTGATCCGGCGCCAGCACGATGATCGTCGAGCCGTGCTCGAACCATCCGAGTTCATCGCCCTTGCCAATTTTGGCGTCACAGTGAAATACGGCCGGTCCCCTGCCTTGGGCGTTGAGGACGACGTCGAGGAAATGCAGCCGGATGCTGGCGACGAGAATCGCGGCCACCGGCACCAGCGTCAGCGCCTCTCCGCTGGCGAGCCTCGTTTGCAGGACTGCCCGCTCGTTCTTGCAGAACAATCGTTCAACCCGCTTCAGCGCGATCGGATTGACGTTCCAGACATCGCCATGAATAAACGTGACCTTCCCGATCCGGCAGTCATAAGGCGCGTGGAAGCGGTGATACATGCTCGAGGTCAGCCGCAGCGTGACAAAACGCCCGTTGCGGTGGCTCTCCACCAGCGCGGGATCGCCGAGCAGATCGTGCAGCGAATAAGGCGCGCCCTTGATCTGGAACAATTTTGTATCCTCGATCCGGCCGTGCGCGCCGACAATCGCATCCGATGGACTGACCACGATCGCAGGGTCTGGGTCGGCCGGGCGCAGCCCGGGCCGAAGCTCGCGCGTAAAGCAATCGTGCAGGCTTCTGAACTCGGTCTTCTTGGCTTCCGATAGGTCGAGATCGGAGAACAGCCGCCAGCAGGCGATCGAGAAATCGCGCACAAGAGGGTTTTCGATTTTGCTGAACCAGCCCATGAAGCGGGTAGCCGCCGCGCGCGGGATGCGGTTCGTCAGGAGGAAGTTGAGGTCTTCCTGCTGCGTCACGGCCGAGATCAGGCTCCGGATTGTCATGAATCTGTTAGCAGGAGTGGCTAGCGCTGGTGGCATGGATTCGCCCCTTCCGATTCTCTCGTTGTCCGCCGCCGCAGTCGCCGGTGCCGCGGCAGTGTTTCCCAGATTGCAGGCGCGGCTGGCGCTGTCGCGGGCCAAGCATCGCTCGCTGACTGGACATTCCAAAATGTCCAAACTGGTCGCCCGGCTGGTGCCGTATTACGAATTCGATCTCGACGATTTCTTCGCGACCGACGGCGCGCCGCCCGATGTCGCGATGCGGCGCCAGGATGGCTTCTTCCGCCTCGCCAGCCTCTACAAGGACCGCTTTGCCAAGGGCCGGCAAATGACCGCGGAAGCCGCGGGCCGAATCTCCGACCTGCAATTCACCGAAACCTACCGCGTGCCGTTCCAGTACAGCCGGCTGGTGCGCGAGCATCTCGGCGGCAGCGCGTTCATGCAGTCGTCGTCCGGCATCACCGTCACCGACGTCGACGGTAATGTGTTCTACGACCTCACCGGCTCCTATGGCGTCAATATCTTCGGTAACGACTTCTACAAGGACTGCATTGCGGAAGGCGAAAAGCGGGCGCACGCGCTTGGCCCGGTGCTCGGCCCCTATCACCCCGTGATCACGGACAATGTGCGGCGTCTCTGCGAGATTTCCGGACTTGACGAAGTCTCCTTCCACATGTCCGGCACCGAAGCCGTGATGCAGGCGGTGCGGCTCGCGCGCTACCACACCCGCCGCTCGCATCTGGTGCGCTTCGCCGGCGCCTATCACGGCTGGTGGGGCGACGTGCAACCCGGCGTCGGCAACCCGGTTTCGCCGCACGGGACCTATACGCTCGCCGACATGTCCGCGCGGACGCTGCATGTCCTGAGGACGCGTCGCGACATCGCCTGCGTGCTGGTCAATCCGCTGCAGGCGCTGCATCCCAACAGCAATGCGCCCGGCGATTCCGCGCTGGTCGACAGCTCGCGATCCGGCAGTTTCGATCGCGCGGCTTACAGCCAATGGCTCAAAGCACTGCGCGAAGTCTGCACCGAGCGCGGCATCGTGCTGATCTTCGACGAAGTCTTCGTCGGCTTCCGCATCGCGCACCGAGGCGCGCAGGAGTATTTCGGCGTTGCCGCCGACATGGTGACCTACGGCAAGAGCCTCGCCGGCGGCCTGCCGGTCGGCGCGGTGTGCGGGCGCAAGCAACTGATGCGCCGCTTCCGCGACGATCGTCCCGCCGACATCTGCTTCGCCCGCGGCACCTTCAATTCGCATCCCTATGTGATGACGGCAATGGATGAATTCCTCTCCAGGCTCGCCAGCGCCAATTTCAATTCTGTCTATAGCGGGCTCGACGAGACCTGGAACGGGCGCGCCAAAGCGTTGAACGACAGGATGACCGCGCAAGACTTGCCCGTTCGCATCAGCAATTTGTCCTCGATCTGGATGGTCCATTATACCGAGCCGTCGCGCTACAACTGGATGCTGCAATATTATCTGCGGGCCGAAGGGCTCGCGCTGAGCTGGGTCGGAACCGGCCGCCTGATCTTCAGCCTGAACTATACCGACGCGGACTTTGCCGTCGTGGCCGATCGCTTCGTTGCCGCGGCCGAGAAGATGAAGCGCGACGGCTGGTGGTGGCACGATGCTTCCCTCACCAACAAGAACATCCGTCGGCGGATCTTCAAAGAGATGCTCACAAGAAAACGGCTGCGGTAACCCAAACCGCAGCCGCTCTTCGAAGTTCATTCTCTCAGGCGTGTTTGACGTGCTTCTCAAGACCGGGATCGATCAGTTCGCCCTTCAACAGGAACAGCGGCGCCTTGTGGTAGAGTTTGAAATCGTTGAACGGGTCGGTCAGGATCTTCGTCATCCAGACCAGGCCGGTTTCGACGTCGCGGATGAAAAACAGGTGGACGGTACGGAACAATAGCCCGCCGATACCGACCGCAAGCCAGATCTTGGCAACCTGGCGCATGAAATCCGCCGGTGAAGCCCATGGGATGAACATCCCGAACAGAGTCGGGTCGAGGTAGAGCACCAGCGGCGACAGCGCCCATATCGTCATCAGCACGACCTTGCGCTGCAGATTATAGCCGACCTTGATCTCCTCCTTGTGCTCGTGGGTCGCGTCATTGACGTGGTCGTAGCCTCTCGGCTCGAAAAAGAAATGCCCGGCCTGCCGCGTCGTCATCGAGACCAGCCAGCCGATCAGCGCAGCCGCGACCGGATCGAAGAAGATCAGGACATAGCCGCCCAGAAAGCTCGCGGCACTGACGAAGTGCAGCGACTGGTTGATGCGGCTGTGATGGTAGTAGCGATGGTCATCCCAGCGCTGGGTCCGCAATTCCTGCAGGAAGTTCCTGATCATTGTCTCCCCCAAAATGGTTCGGGATGTTGGTTACAGGCATTCGATGTACGGCAGATGACATCATCATGATGACATGTGACGGGACGCATCGACGCGATGACGCAATCCTCTCGCACCCGGACTTAAGCGGCAGCGGCTACGTCGGTCTTGCGCAAGCGGACCAGCGAGAAGTGGCCGAGCGGCGGTACCAGGCGGCGCTCCACCAATTCCATTCCGCGCGCCCCGGCCAGCCATTTCGCGTAGCGCGACCAGGCGAATTCAGCCGTGCGAAAGCCGAGCGGACGCACCACCGGCTGCAGCCGCTGCTCGACGAAGCGGCGCACGCCGGCGTCGGCGCTGACGCGGGTCAGGATGATCAATTCACCACCGCGGCGCAGCACGCGGGCGAACTCATCGAGCGCGGCTTCCGGGTTGGGCACCGCGGTCACGACGTATTGCGCCATCACCACGTCGAACGAATTGTCGGGGAATTCGAGTTTTTCGGCGTCCATCACCGCGAGGCCCTCGACATTCTTCAGGCGAAGATCGGCGACGCGCTTCTTCGCCTTTTGCAGCATCGCTTCCGAAATATCGGTGCCGAAGATACGGAGCTGCGAGCCATATTGCGGCAACGAGATGCCGGTGCCGACGCCGACCTCGAGCACGCGGCCGCCGATGTTGTTGGTGGCTTGAATCGCTGCCTTGCGTCCCTTGCTGAAAACGCCGCCGAACACGAGGTCGTAGACTGGAGCCCAGCGGTCGTAGGCCTGCTCGACCATCTCGCGGTCGAAGTCCAACGGCCTGGTAGCTTCCAGTTTGATAATGCTTGCCATGATCTGCCCTCTCGTCTCTTTCGTTTGGTTAGCCTTGCACAGTGCTTCGGCCGGCGATGCGGCGGGCCGGCCGCAGCGAACGGCTCGGCTGCACCGCCGTGAGGTTGCCGATGAACTGCCGCGCGCTGTTGTGCCAGGAACGCTTAAGCGCAAAATTCCGGCACGCCTGGCGCGACATCGTCAGCGCGCGAAGACAGGCGCTGCGCAGATCGCTGTCCAGCGCACCGATCGGATGATCGGCGATGACGTCCTTTGGGCCGGTAACCGGAAATGCCGCGACCGGCGTGCCGCAGGCCAGCGCCTCGAGCTGCACCACGCCAAATGTGTCGGTTAGACTTGGGAAAACGAACACGTCGGCCGCCGCCAGATGCGCGGTCAGATCATGTCCGGTTTTTTCGCCGAAAAAGATGGCCCCGCGATATCTCTGCTGGAGCGCCGCCTTCTGCGGTCCGTCGCCAATCACGATTTTTGATCCCGGCAAATCCAGCGAGAGAAACGCGTCGAGGTTCTTTTCGACCGCGACACGGCCCATGGTCACAAAGATCGGCCGGGGCAGATCGAGGCCAGCAGGCGCCTCCGGATTGAAAAGATCTGTATCGACGCCGCGCGTCCAGAAGCCGAGTTTACGGAAGCCGCGCTCGCTGAGCTCTTGCCGGAGCGAGGCGGTTGCGACCATGGTCATCGATGCCGCGGCATGAAAGTGCCGAAGCACGGCGTAGCCGACGCTGGCTGGGATCTTGGTACGGACCGCCACATATTCCGGAAAACGCGTCGTGTAGGACGTCGTGAACGCAAGCTTGCGGCGGCGGCAATAGGCGCGCACCGCCCAGCCGACCGGGCCTTCGGTCGCGATATGAATGGCGTCCGGCGTTGCCGCCTCGATCCTGCGGGCGATCTCGGCCCGGTTCGGCAACGCGGCGCGCAGGCCCGGATAGGTCGGCACGCCGATGGAGGGAAATCCATCCGGCGTCAGGAACGTGATTTCTGCACCGAGCGTTGACGCGCTGCGGGCCAGCGAGGTCAGCGTTCGAACGACGCCGTTCACCTGCGGATGCCAGGCGTCGGTCGCAACCAGTATTCGCATCAGAGGGCCCGAGCGTTAATTGATTCTCGGTTACCAACGTTCGGCCACGGATATTTCAGGCGTATGACGTCATCGATATGCAAGGAAGTTTTTCGCGCCGCTGCGGCTTCTTTCGTGTAACGTGACAGAATGATGTCAGAGATGAGCGAACATCCAGCGCCAACGCGCCCGAGGCGAAAGCGAAAGAACTATTCGCTGTTGATCCTCGCCGCCGGAATTTTCCTGTTCGGCGTCGCCGCCGGCACGCTCTATTACGTGTTGCGTCCGGTCACCTTGCGGATTGCCGTCGGGCCTCCCGGAAGCGACGACCAGAAATTGATCCAGGCCTTGGCGCAGACCTTTGCCCGTGACGGAAGTCCGGTGCGGTTGTCACTCGTCACGACCGAGGGCGCGATCGAAAGCATCGCGCTGTTTTCGGCCGGCAAAGCGGATCTTGCGGTGGCACGCGGCGATCTGAACCTGCCGGCCAATGCCGAGTCGGTTGCCATTCTGCGCAAGAACGTCGTCGTGTTGTGGGCGCCGTCGGGCCGGCCGGCGAAGGGCTCCAAGAAGCAGCCGGTGGCCAAGATCAAGAGCATCGATGATCTCGACGGCAAGCGCGTCGGCGTAATCGGAAGGACGCAGGCGAATGTCACGCTGCTGCGCGTGATCCTGACCGAGTCAGGCGTCAATCCGGACAAGGTGGCCGTCACCCAGTTCGCCACCAATCAACTCGCCGAAATGGCGCGCGATACGACGCTCGATGCCTTCATGGCGGTCGGGCCGCTCGACAGCAAGATCACCGCCGACGCCATTGCCGCAACCGCTGCGGCGAGAGGCGAGCCGAAATTCTTGCCTATCGACGTGTCGGAGGCGATCGCCCAGAAACATCCACTCTATGAATCCGAGGAAATCGCCGGCAGCATTTTCAGCGCCTCGCCGGCTCGGCCCGAGGACAAGGTCGAGACCGTCAGCGTCAATCATCTGATCGTCGCGCCGAAATCGCTGTCCGACACGACGGTCGGCGCCTTCGCCCGCCAGCTTTTTACGGTTCGCCAACAGGTCGCGCGGGAGGTGCCGCATGCGGCAAAGATCGAGAAGCCGGATACGGACAAGGATGCCGCGTTGCCGGCGCATCAGGGCGCGGCAGCTTATATCGACGGCACCGAGCGTACCTTTCTGGAGAAATATACCGACTATATCTGGGGCGCCATTCTGATCCTGTCGGGATTGGGATCGGCCGGCGCCTGGCTGCGGCATTACTGGCGCCGCGATGAGCGTGAGCAATATGTCGGCCACCGCGACAATCTGCTCGACCTCATTGCCAGGGCGCGCGGAGCTGAAACGGCGGAGGAACTGGCGACGATGCAGCGCGACGCGGACGGCCTGTTGCGCGAGGCGCTCGATTGCTACGACGATGGTGCTATCGATGAGAGCGATCTGTCGGCGATCGGGCTGGTGCTGGGGCAATTCCATCATGCCGTCGCCGATCGGCGCGCCACGCTCGGGGTGACTGCGGCCGACATGCCGCGAATGCGCGCGGGCTAGCGTGCCCGAGCCAAGCGACCGTTAACCGTGGCCCAATGAAACCCCGATGAAACAATTCTTACCCCGACGAAACCATTTTCGGGATTTCGTGCAAACGTCCTGAAACGCCTGACCTGTACTCGTTTGTCCCAACGACGCGCCGAAACTGGCGCGCAGGGCGCAAACAGGGGTCGAGAAATGTTCAATTCATTCAAGAATTCCCGCAGGCTGAATTCCCGCTTGGCCGCCGCCTTCGGCGCGCTTGCGATTAGCACCGTCGCATTTTCCGCTTCGGCCGTGGCCGCTCCGCTGCCGCTGTTTCCCTTCATCCTGACCCCGCCGGCCGAAGCGGCTCCGCCGCCGGTTCAGATGGCGCCGTCGCAGGACGAGGGCCGCGCGGCCGATTTACCGGCCCGGCTGCGCCGCCAGGTCGTCAGCTACGCCACCCGTGAGGCGCCCGGCACTGTTATCATCGATACCCCCAACACATATCTTTATTATGTGCTCGGAGGCGGCCAGGCTATCCGCTACGGCATCGGCGTCGGCCGCGATGGTTTCACCTGGTCCGGCACCCAGACGATCACCAGGAAAGCGGAGTGGCCGGATTGGACCCCGCCGCCGGAAATGATCACCCGCCAGCCTTATCTGCCGCGCCAGATGGCCGGCGGCCCCGGTAACCCGCTCGGCGCCCGCGCCATGTACCTCGGCGGCACCATCTATCGTATTCACGGCACCAACGCGCCGGAAACCATCGGCACCCATGTTTCGTCGGGCTGCCTCCGCCTCACAAATCAAGACGTCATCGACCTCTATTCACGGGTCAACGTCGGGACCAGGGTGATCGTGCTGCCGATGAGCTATCGCCGCGCCGATCTCGGCAGCGCCATCCGCTAAGCCACAGGAATTTAATATGTTGAAATCGGCCCCGCCTTTGCCGGGGCCGTTTTGTTGCGGCGGCGGTGGTCCGTACGCGCAAGTGATGAGCCGGCAAAAATCAGCCGCAAGGTGAACATCAATTTGCCCTCACTGGCACAACTTTCGCCTTCCCTGTAGAAGTCCGTTGGTTGAACCAGGTCCGGGGGGACGATGCGTCTCAAGGCAATTTTGATCGGGCTCGTGGTGGTGGCGGCCTCGTTCTTCACCAGCCTAATGATCATGGACCAGTTGGCGCCGCGTGACACCGTTCGTCCTCCGGCGCTTGTCGAGTTGCCGCCCTTGCCACCTGCCCCGCGCAGCTCGATTGTCATGGCGCCGGTGGCGGTCGCGCTGTCGGCCATTCGTGACGCGGCCGATCGCGGCGCGCCGCGGAATTTCAACGGCAAGGCCGATAATCCGGTATCGCAGATCCTGCAGAACGCCGATATCGGCTGGACCGCCTCGCGTGGGCCGATCTCGGCGACCGGCGCGCAGGACGTGCTGTCGCTGGCTACGCCGCTGACCGGCACGCTGAATGTCAGGGGCTCGCTGTCATCGAAAGCGACGGGCGCGGTCGGTGACGCGCTCGGAACCCTGCTCGGTGGCGACGTCGCCAAACAGATCGGCAGCGTGGACATCAAGAACCTCAACGCGAGCGCCGAGATCAAGGGCAACGTTGTCATCACCGCGCGACCGAAGATCGCTGCTGCCTGGCGCATCGAGCCGAATCTGGCAGCACAGGTGAATCTCGGCGACACCAACCTTTCGGTAGCCGGCGTGCGCGTCAGCGTACCGGGGCAGGTCAAGCCGCTGATCGACAAGACGGTCGCCGATCAGCTCGCTTTGGTGCAGGCGCGGATGCGCAACGATGCGACCTTCGAACGGAACGCGAGGGTGCAATGGGCCAAGGCCTGCCGCTCGATCCCGCTGCAAGGCGCCAGCGCGACTTCCGCGATGCCGGCACTATGGCTGGAGCTGCGGCCGACGCGGGCGATCGCGGCGCAGCCCCGCGTCGATGCTTCCGCGGTAACGCTGACGCTCGGCATCGAAGCCGAAACCCACATCACGCCGGTTGAGACCAAACCGAATTGTCCGTTCCCCGCCACGATCAGCATCGTCCCGCCGACGCCGGGGCGGGTCTCGATCGGCGTGCCGATCGACATGCCCTTTACGGAGATCAACAAGATCATCGAGGCGCAATTCGCTGGAAAGACCTTTCCGGAGGACGGCTCGGGTCCGGTCGATGTCACCGTCAAACGTGCCAGCGTCAACGCATCCGGAGACCGGCTGCTGATTTCGCTGTTGGTGAATGCCAAGGAGAAGAAGAGCTTCCTTGGCCTCGGCGGCGAGGCCAGTGTGCATATCTGGGGCAGGCCCGCGCTCGATCAGGCCCGGCAGATCCTGCGGCTGACCGATATCGAGCTTGCTGTCGAGTCAGAGGCCGCTTTCGGATTATTGGGTGCTGCGGCACGCGCTGCGATGCCGCATCTGCAACGGGCGCTGGCGGACAGGGCGACTGTCGACTTGAAACCGTTCGCGAGCAATGCGCAGAAAAAGATCGCCGCCGCCATCGCCGACTTCCAGAAGAACGAGGACGGCGTGCGGGTTGCGGCCGAGATCACCAGCCTCCGATTGGCCGGCATCGCCTTCGATTCCAGGACGCTGCGGGTGATCGTGGAGACCGAGGGCGCCATCAATGTCAACGTGAGCGCGCTGCCCGCGCTGTAAGCCTGCCTCCTCGTCCGCCCGCGCCCCTCCTATGTCCAAAAGACGGCTTTTCGGGCTCCTTCAAACGCGTCTAGAAGAGACCGCGTAAACGAAGCCCTCAGCAAAAAGCCAGGGAGAAAAACCATGAAAAAACCGGCAGCCGCGCTTGCGGCTGGTCTCGCGCTTGCCATCTCGAGCGGCGTGGCGAACGCCCAGATTTCCGACGAAATCGTCAAGATCGGCGTGCTCACCGATATGTCGAGCCTATATGCGGATGCCACCGGCAAGGGCTCATTGGCGGCCGTGCAGATGGCGGTGGCCGATTACGGCGGCAAGGTGAAGGGCAAGCCGGTCGAGGTGATCGCGGCCGACCATCAGAACAAACCGGACATCGGCGTCGCGATTGCCCGCAATTGGTATGACAACGACGCGGTCGACGCGATTTTCGACGTGCCGACCTCTTCGGTCGCGCTGCCGATTTCGGCGCTGACGCGCGAGAAGAACAAGATCAACATCAATTCCGGCGGCGGCAGCTCCGATATCACCGGCGTCGCCTGCTCGCCCAACACGGTGCACTGGACTTACGACACTTATGCGCTGTCTAACGTCGCGGGCAAGGCGATGGTGAAGCGCGGCGAAGACACCTGGTTCTTCGTCACCGCCGATTACGCCTTCGGCATGGCGCTGGAACGGGATGCGGCGAACGTCGTCAAGGAAAGCGGCGGCAAGGTGCTGGGCGACGTGCGCCACCCGCTCAACTCGTCGGATTTCTCATCCTTCCTGCTGCAGGCGCAGGCATCCAAGGCCAAGGTCGTCGCGCTCGCCAATGCCGGCGGCGACACCACCAATGCGCTGAAGCAGGCGGCGGAATTCGGCCTCAGCCAAGGCGGC
>JBJMTR010000180.1:0-6799 GCA_045811565.1 Bradyrhizobium sp. | reverse complement strand
GCTCGCGGTGACGCTGGCGCTATGGTTCGGGCTTTCCGGCGCCGATCTCGCGATCGTGACCGCCTGCTCTGCGGTGCCGGCTTCCTCCTCAGCCTATGTGCTGGCCCGCCAGATGGGTGGCGATGCCCCTCTGCTGGCGCAGATCATCACGTTGCAGACGATTCTTGCTGCCGTGACGATGCCGATCGCAATCGCACTGGTAGCGTGACACTCCCTTCACCTCTCCCCGTTGGGAGAGGTGAGATCGAATCCCTGGCTACAGCGTCAGCTTGAATTGGCCAGCCACATGCTCTGGATCGTGGCGGCGAGATTGTTGATGCCGTGCAGGACGACGGTCAGCCATGTTGAATTGGTGCGATAGCGCAAATAGCCGAACAACAGACCGATGGAAAATATCTCGCCGAAAAAGAACCAGTCATATTGCAGGTGTAGCGAGGTCCAGGCCAGCGATGACAGCACGACCGCGCCGGCCGGCCGCAAGAACGATTCCGACCAGCCGCGGTAGAGAAAACCGCGTGCGAAAAATTCTTCCGACATCGGCGCGGCGACACAAAACGCGATCACCAGAAGCCACAACCAGCCGTCGGCCTGCGCCGATTTCAGTACATCGAGCATGAAGCCCGGCGCAACGTCGCGCCCGACCGCGCGCGACAGCAAATCCCACCCCCCGACCAATACGACCAGTGCGGCGACGCCGACGAAGAAATTGCGCCAGGAGGTCCAGCGCAGCGCCAGATAATCGGCAAACGACGTCCCCGATGGACGGATCGCGATCCACAGCGCCAAGACCACCGCGGGCAATCCCATGATCACAGAAAGTGAGATCGTCACCCCGCCGCGGACGACATGGATGGCAGCACCGACATTGATCGGGCCATCCCGCAGCAGTACGAAGTAAGCTACGACAGCGATCTGGCCGACGAACATCGCGGCAAAGACGAACAGGCCCCACAGCGCCGTGTCCAAGAAGTTCCAGACGCGCGGTGGACGTTGCGTGGGGGCGACCGGCGGAACCGCGGTCCCACATTCGGGATTGAGAACATCCATCAGATCTCTTTCAAGGTAGCGCCCGCTCCAGCAGTCCATTGATATCGTCGGCGGCGATATCAATGGCGCCGTACATGCCGGCGTGAGTGGTGGCGAGGCGAGTAGTCGAGAATAATTCCCCGGAACGCGGCGATACTTTGTTCAGCGCCGCCGCAGCCGCAAGCAGCGCCAGTTTCTCGACCGCCAACCGCGCCACGCGCTCGCTGTCGGGCCGGCGGAATACCTTGCCGATGAAATCGACCTCCTCGCCGGCACCCGGCAAGCCCAGTGTCTCGCCGGTAAGCTCGTGCAAGACGGCTGATGCGGCGTCTGCTTCCCGCGATAGCGCGCGCAGCACGTCGAGGCACATCACATTACCCGAGCCTTCCCAGATCGCATTGACCGGCGACTCCCGATAGTGCCGCGCCAGAACGCCCTCCTCGACATAGCCGTTGCCGCCGAGGCACTCCATCGCCTCGTAGAGGAAACCGGGAGCGCTCTTGCAGACCCAATATTTGATCGCCGGCGTCAAGAGCCGCATATAGGCGGCTTCCTTGGCGTCCACGGGTGCGCGGTCGAACGAGCGGCACAGCCGCATCAGCAGGGCGATCGAGGCCTCGACATGCAGCGCCATGTCCGCCAGTACCGCCTTCATCAGCGGCTGATCGGCGAGATGTTTCTGGAACACGCTGCGGTGCCGCGCATGGTGCAACGCGTGCGCCAGACCCGAGCGCATCAGGCCTGCGGAGGCGATCGCGCAATCCTGCCGCGTCAATTGCACCATCTGGATGATGGTGCGGATGCCCTTGCCTTCCTCCCCGACGCGCTCCGCATAGGCACCGGTGAACTCGACTTCGGATGAGGCATTGGAACGGTTGCCGAGCTTGTCCTTGAGCCGCTGAAAGTGGATCGCATTGACGGAACCATCCGGTGCAAAGCGCGGCATGAAGAAGCAGCTCAAGCCCTCGTCGGCCTGCGCCAGCACCAGGAAGGCGTCGCACATAGGCGCGGACATGAACCATTTATGCCCGGTGATGCGATAGGCATCGCCGTCGCGCGCCGCGCGCGTCAGGTTGGAACGCACGTCGGTGCCGCCCTGCTTTTCGGTCATGCCCATGCCGAGTGTCATGCCGCGCTTGGTCCACCACGGCGCGAAGCTTGGATCATAGGAACGCGTGGCAATCACCGGCATCGTCTTCGCCAAGACATCCGGCTGCGAAGCCAGCGCCGCGACCGAGGCGCGGGTCATGGTGATCGGACAGAGGTGCCCGGTCTCAACCTGCGCGGCCATGTAAAATTTCGCCGCGCGCACGACTTCGGCTGAGCCGCCGGCCGGCTCGCCCTCCATCGTCCAGGTCGAATTGTGCACGCCGGCATGCGCACTGTGCGCCATCAGCTCGTGATAGGCGGGATGGAACTCGACCTCGTCACGACGGTTGCCGCGGGAATCGAATATCCGCAGTTTCGGCGTGTTTTCGTTCGCGAGGCGTCCCCGCGCCGCCATCGCTGCCGATCCCCAATGCCTGCCGAATTGAGACAACTCATGCTGCGCCGACCCGCCGCCATTGGCCGCGACCGCTTCCGAAAGAGGTCTATCCAGCGCGAACAGATCGACGTCCTCGAACGGCGGCGACTGATTGAAGACCTCGTGGGTGGCGGCGGAGGCATAGGTCATGGTGCACTCCTCATGAGGATACAGTCGAATTGACGTCGGCGACTAGACGTTCATCGGCCCTATTCACGCTGCTGTATGCGGCAAATGGGTCAGATCCAATTGGCTCGCGAGAGCGGCGAAATCCTTCCGTAACACTCAAAGCGGATTTGATCCCCGGCCAATAGGTGTCCCCGGGGGGCGGGGAAGGGCTTCCCGCAGTTTTTATAGCTCGCAACACAAGTTCGCACGCAACTTGCTGTCCCGCCGTTATCGCGGCTGCTGCAGGTATTACCACAGTCGGAGCGCAGTTTTGTGCAAACAGCATCCATCCCCTCTGTACGGTAGACCCTTTCCCCATTGGACAACTCTATATACCCGCAACCGCCGAGGCTAATGAGGCTGAGGGCAAGGAGAAAAGCTGTGCGCATTCTGATCTCGCGGTTCGGTCGCGGTTTGCCGCAAGCCAGTGTCAGTACCGCCTCCTTTACCATGTCCGAAACCTCAGGGGGAAAAGTCCACACCCGCCGAATCCACCTTGCCCTGCTGCGAAAGTCTCCCTATAGCTCTGGCTTTAATGACCCCTGCATCGAAATCGACCTTCGTCCTCGGTCACCGGCATCTGCTGGGAATCGAGGGGCTTTCCGCTGCCGATATTACCGGCCTGCTCGACCTTTCCGAGGAATATGTCGAGCTCAACCGCCAGGTTGACAAAAAGCGCACGTCCTTGCGCGGACGCACCCAGGTTAATCTGTTCTTCGAGGCGTCGACCCGCACCCAATCCTCTTTCGAGCTCGCCGGCAAACGTTTGGGTGCCGACGTCATGAACATGTCGGTGTCCTCGTCCTCGATCCGCAAGGGCGAGACGCTGATGGATACGGCGGTGACGCTCAACGCCATGCATCCGGACATCCTGGTGGTGCGCCACCACGCCTCCGGCGCGGTGGAACTGCTGGCGCGCAAGGTCGACGGTTCCGTGATCAATGCCGGTGACGGCGCTCACGAACATCCGACGCAAGCGCTGCTCGATGCGCTGACGATCCGCCGCAACAAAGGCCGGCTCGAAGGACTGATCATCGCGATCTGCGGCGACGTCATGCATTCGCGGGTGGCGCGTTCCAATATCTTCCTGCTCAATACCATGGGCGCCCGGGTGCGCGTGGTCGCGCCTTCCACGCTGCTGCCACGCGGCATCGAGCGGATGGGCGTAGAAGTCGCCCGCGACATTCGCGAGGGCCTTGATGGCGCCGATATCGTGATGATGCTGCGGCTGCAGCGCGAGCGCATGAACGGTTCTTTCGTGCCGTCATCAGGCGAATATTTCCACTACTTCGGCCTCGACCAGAAGAAGCTCGCCTATGCCAAACCGGACGCGCTGGTGATGCATCCGGGGCCGATGAACCGCGGGGTGGAGATCGACTCGATCGTCGCTGACGGCGCGCAGTCGCTGATCCGCGAACAGGTGGAAATGGGAGTGGCAGTGCGGATGGCGGTGCTGGAAGCGCTCGCCCGCAACCTGCCAAACGCATAATGCTGACCGATCGCCGCCCGATCCTGCTTGCCAACGCCCGCGTGATCGATCCATCGCGCGATTTCGACGGCCCCGGCGATGTCCTGATCGCGGACGGCATGATCCGCGATTCAAAGCGCGGCATCGGCGCAGCCGGCGTGCCCGAAGGCACCGACATCATCAATTGTGCCGGCAAGATCGTCGCACCCGGGCTGATCGACATGCGCGCCTTTGTCGGCGAGCCCGGCGCCAGCCATCGCGAAACCTTTGCCTCCGCGAGCCTGGCGGCGGCTGCCGGCGGCATCACCACCATCATCTGCCAGCCGGATACCTCTCCGGTCATCGACAATTCGGCGACGGTCGATTTCGTGCTGCGCCGCGCCCGCGACACCGCGATCGTCAACATCCATCCGATGGCGGCGCTCACCAAGGGCCTGCGCGGCGAGGAGATGACGGAGATCGGCCTATTGAAGGCCGCAGGTGCAGTCGCCTTCACCGACGGCGACAAGAGCGTCACCAATGCACAGGTCATGCGGCGTGCCCTCACCTACGCCCGCGATTTCGACGCGTTGATCGTGCATCACACCGAAGACCCTGACCTGGTCGGTGAAGGCGTGATGAACGAAGGGGAGTTCGCCACAAGGCTGGGCCTCGCCGGCATTCCCAACGCCGCGGAATCGATCATGCTGGAACGCGACCTGCGGCTCGCGGCGCTGACCCGCGGGCGCTATCATGCGGCATCGCTGACCACGATCGAATCGCTGGAAATTCTTAAGCGCGCTCGCGATGCCGGCATCGACGTCAGCGCCTCGGTTTCGATCAATCACGTCACACTGAACGAAAACGACATCGGGCCCTACCGTACCTTCCTGAAACTGTCCCCGCCGCTGCGCACCGAGGAAGACCGGCAGGCGCTGGTCGCAGCGGTGGCGTCCGGATTGATCGACGTCGTGATGTCCGATCACAATCCGCAGGACGTCGAGGTGAAGCGGCTACCGTTTGCGGAGGCGGCCTCAGGCGCGGTCGGCCTGCAGACCATGCTGCCGGCAGGCCTCAGGCTGATCCACAACGGCGAGATGGACTTCAAGACGCTGATCCGTGCGATGTCGACGCGTCCGGCCGAGCTATTGGGGCTCCCGGGCGGATCGCTGCGCGCGGGCTCGCCCGCGGACGTGATCGTGATCGATGCCGATACGCCCTGGGTGCTCGATCCCGCCGACCTCAAATCGCAATGCAAGAACACGCCGTTCGACGAAGCCCGCTTCTCGGGCCGCGTGGTGCGTACTATTGTCAGCGGACGGACGGTGTATGAGCATGTCTAGACCGTTTTCAAGCGAAGTGGAGACTGGTTCGCGTCAAGAAAGCGCGTCAAAAAGCGACTCTGATGCGCGCGAAATATACCGCGGCGGGAGCAACGGCAATGTCACCTGAAGCATGGCTACCGGTGGCGCTTATCCTCGGCTATCTGCTGGGGTCGATTCCATTCGGGCTGATTTTGACAAAGCTCGCCGGCACGCAGGATTTGCGCTCGATCGGATCGGGCAACATCGGCGCCACCAACGTGCTGCGCACCGGCCGCAAGGGCCTCGCCGCGGCGACGCTGATCTGCGACGCACTGAAGGGTACGGTCGCGGTCGTGATCGCAGGCTATTTCGGCGGACCCAACGCGGCGATGCTCGCCGCGCTCGGCGCCTTTCTCGGCCATCTCTTCCCGGTGTGGCTGAATTTTAGGGGCGGCAAAGGCGTCGCTGTCTATATCGGCGTGCTGGTCGGGCTGTTCTGGCCGGCAGCCCTGGTGTTTTGCGTCATCTGGCTCGCCACCGCCTTCACCTCGCGCTACTCGTCGCTCTCAGCCTTGGTCGCAAGCTTTATCACGCCCATATTCCTGTGGTGGTTCGGCCACGCCGCGCTGGCCTCACTGTTCGCCGTGCTGACGATGCTATTGTTCTACATGCACCGCGAAAACATCAAGCGGTTACAGGCCGGCACCGAGGGACGGATCGGGGACAAGTAGTAACGCCCTCAATGGTCATTCCGGGGCGTGTAGCGAAGCGAAACGAGCTATGATGTGCAATTGCACATCAGAGAATCCATAACCACGATCGGACGTATGGATTCCGGGCCTGCGCCAAGTGGCGCATCCTCAGGTGCGCAATTGCGCACCGGGAATGACGACCATGATTTGGATCGCCTATGATCTGAGCGCCTTTTCAACAAACAGCGCCGCCGCCAGCGCCTGAGCATCCGCGCCAAACCGCGCGATTACCTGAACGCCGACCGGCAATCCGCCGTCGGCGACGTGAGCGGGAATGTTGACGCAGGGCACGCCCATCAGCGTCCAGAGCCGGTTGTAACGGGCGTCGCCGGTGGAGCCCAATCCCTTCGGCGCGGCCCCCGGCGCGGACAAGGTCAGTAGTACGACGACATCATCGAATACGCCGGCCAATGCGTCTCTCGCCCTGCCCGCAATCCTGATTGCCTCGTCATAGGCCGCAGTCGTCGTGCCCCTGCCTTCATCGAGCCGCGCGCGCAGCAACGGCGCCATGACATCGTAATGGGTGCGGTATTCCCAGGCCAGCGCCTGATGCGCCTCGAATTCCTGCACGACCGGT
>JBJMTR010000179.1:0-19450 GCA_045811565.1 Bradyrhizobium sp. | reverse complement strand
CTTGGGCATAAGCGGACGTGGCGGAATTGGTAGACGCAAGGGACTTAAAATCCCTCGATGGCAACATCGTGTGGGTTCGACTCCCACCGCCCGCACCAATAAAGCCGGGCACTTCTTGAATTTCTGACTACATCGCAAAGCGTTTCTGGCCCGTGTCCGCATTGTGTCCGCAACGGCCCAGCACAGTTCGCCGGATGCTGCCGAGCTCATAATCGACGCCACACTAAAGACGCTGCTCAAGTGTGGGCGGGCAAGCACTGATCCTGAGATTGGCGCCGGTCTGTTGAAACGCGGGTCAGTTAAAAAAGCCACGGAGCTGAAAAAATCGGGGAAGCCCGACCGCAGCCGCGAGCCTACAGCTGTTTCAAAAAAGGGTAAGGCCGCCCTGGTCGGCGGCCGTGCACCCATCAGCGGTCGTGGCCCTACTTGCCCTTCCGCCGTTTGTAGCCATCCTCCCCACCACCAGAAGAGGAAAGGGAGCTGGCGCTGCGATTGTCATCCCGGCTGTGGCCATGGCCACCAGAACGGGAAATGCCTCTCGAATTTGCGTCTCCGTCATCGGAGCCATCGCCTTGCCCTGAGCCGTGGTGATGCTCACCCGGGCCCTGTCCCCCGGAATTCGCGGTGTTCGACGTATCGTCCGGACCATTGTCAAAAAAGGAGTGATTGCGCCCGCCGGCTCCCCCGTAACCGCCTGCGCTTTGGCCGCCAGAATGCGCGATCGCCGTTGATGTCAGGGAGGTCGACAGCAGCGCGGTTATCGCAGGAGGGGTTACGGCGGCGAACTTTCCGCATGAAATCAGAAACTTTCGGCGGTCCTCGTTCTCGTCTGTCAAGTTTGTCATTCGCGCCATCCTAAATGGAACACTATTTAATATTAAACCTGGGCTTTAAATAGTCAATTAAAGAAAGTTAATTTATTGTTGATAATAGCGGGCTTGGTTCTGGAACCCCCCGATCATGACGACCCTGCCCGCATGGACATCATACTGAACGAAACGCGTACCTCAGCTGCGTGCGGCTGATCTATCGCAACGACGCTGTGCAGCCATCGGATCAAGATCAGCGCCGACCAATGGGGTCCTGATGCTCGTCTGGCCTATAAGGAACTTTCCCGGCCCAAAATTGTTGTCCTGCAGCAAAATTGGAGTGTGACGAGATGGCCAGCAAGCAACAGAGGGATCAACAGGCGGCGGATCAGAGCAAAACCGCCGAGGATTTCCGCTCACCCTCGCGGCCGTCGACGCCGAGCGGACCACCGCTTTTGAGCGAGGGGCCGGAGCCGGTCCGCAGCAGTCACTGCTGATTGCCTGACCAAAAACGCGACGGGAGATGTCGCTCCCGTCGCGTTTCGATGTTCGATGGGCCCTGTTCTTGGGTGCCTATTCTGACTTGTCGATGTTCCAGAAGATCGGCGTCGCCGGACCGTCGAGCACACCGGACAGCGATTTGCGCCACGCGCTCGGCGCGAGGTATTGGCCGAGCGGGATGTAGATCACCTGGTCATAGGCTTGCTTCTGGATCTCGGCGGCGATCTTCTTCTGCTCCTCCGGCGAGGACGAACGCGCGAAGGCGTCTTTCAGCTGTTCGATCTTGGCGTCTTCCGCCCAGCCGAACCAGCCGCCATTCTTGCCCCTGCCTCCGATCGAGAAGTTGGCGATCGGGTTCACTACGTCCGCGCCGACCCAGTTGGTGAAGAACATGTTCCAGCCCCCTTCCTTCGGCGGCTTCTGGCTGGCGCGGCGGGTCACGACGGTCTGCCAGTCGGTGGCTTGCAGATCCACCTTGAAGCCGGCGTCGCGCAGCAGCTGCGCTGCGACCACCGGCTGCGCCTTCAGCGTCACGACGTCGCCGGGCGCCATGATCACGACCGGCGTGCCGTCATAACCGGATTCGGCGAGTGCTTTCTTCGCTTCCGCCATGCCATTACCTTTAATCAGCGTTCCCGCGCCCTCCTCGGTCGCAAGCGGCGTGCCGCAGACAAAGAACGCGCCGCAGATCTTGTAGTATTCGGGATTGCCAACGAGCGCATCCAGCACGTCCTTCTGGTTCATGGCCAGCAAAGCGGCGCGACGGACCTTGACGTTATCGAACGGCGGATAAAGAAAGTTCATGCGCCCGAGCGTCTGGAAGCCGAGCTTGTTTAGCGTCTCGATCTTGATCTCGTTGTTCGCATTCAAGATCGGCAGCAACTCGAAGGACGGATTCTCCATGAAATCGATGTCGCCCGACTGCAGCGCGTTCACCGCGGTCTGCGCATCAGGCATCGTCACCCATTCGACGCGATCGACCTTGACCACCTTGCCGCCGGAGGTCCAGCTCGCCGGCTCCTTGCGCGGCACGTAGTCGGGGTTCTTCTCATAAACCGCCTTCACGCCGGGCTGGAATTCAGCCTGCACGAACTTGAAAGGGCCCGATCCGATCTGCTCCTTGATCTGCTGGCCAGCAGGTGTTTCGGCTAGCCGCTTCGGCATCATGAAGGGAACATAGGATGAAGGCTTGCCGATCGACTCCAGCACCAGGCCGTAGGGTTCCTTCAGTTTCAGCGTGATGGTTTTGGGATCGGTGGCCTCGATGCTGGCGGTGAAGTCCATCAGCTTCTGGCCCATATTGTCGTTGCGGCCCCAGCGCTTCAGCGAGGCCGCGCAATCTTCCGCCGTCACCGGCGTGCCGTCGTGCCATTTCAAGCCATCGCGCAGGGTGAAGGTGTAAGTCAGCTTGTCGTCGGAGACCTTCCAGTCCGCCATCTGCGGCTGGATCTTGAAATTGGAGTCGGTCGCGAGCAGCGTGTCATAAATCATGTAGCCGTGATCGCGTGTGATGTAGGCGGTGGTGAATCCGGGATCGATCACGCGCAAATCCGAATGCATCACGGCGGTGATAGTCTTGCCCGCGGCGAGCGCCTGCGACGTCAGCGCCACCGACAGCGCAATTACTGATAACGCCAACGCTATCGCGGGACGCTTCCAACGAAAGGTTTGGAACATTCGAGTCTCTCCTGACGTGAAACTGGTCAAAGCCGGCTTATTCGTTATGCATGCGGTTCGATATTTAGGCGAACTAACACGCTGTAAGGCTTGCATATTTGAGACTTGCACCAAGCGCGTGGCGCGTCAATCCGGTTTCGGTCGAGATCAGACGTACACAAACGAATGAGGCCGCCTCGCCTATTTCACTTTACAAATCTGCCGCCGGCGATTTTCGTAATCCGCGACAGCGCCGCCGCTTGCTCGAACGAAGAGAGAATTTCATGAACCCTGCCAATCTTCCCTTTGATTCCGAGGCCATGCTGCAGGGCTTGCGCAGCTGGGTGGAATGCGAAAGCCCGACCTGGGATGCTGGCGCGGTCGAGCGCATGCTCGATCTCGCCGCGCGCGACATGGCGATCATGGGTGCGACCATCGAGCGCATCGCCGGACGGCAAGGTCTTGCCGGCTGCGTCCGTGCGCGCTTTCCCCATCCAAAGTTTGGCGAGCCCGGCATCCTGGTCGCCGGACATCTCGACACCGTTCATCCGGTCGGCACCCTGGAAAAACTGAAGTGGCGGCGTGAAGGCAACAAATGCTTCGGCCCCGGCATCTTCGACATGAAGGGCGGCAATTACCTAACATTAGAGGCGATCCGGCAACTGGCGCGCGCTTCGTTCACGACGCCGCTGCCGATCACGGTGCTGTTCACACCCGATGAGGAAGTCGGCACGCCGTCGACCCGCGACATCATCGAAGCCGAAGCCGCGCGCAACAAATATGTGCTGGTGCCGGAGCCCGGCCGCGCCGACAACGGCGTCGTCACCGGGCGCTACGCGATCGCGCGCTTCAATCTCGAGGCGATCGGAAAGCCGAGCCACGCCGGGGCCACGCTCTCCTCCGGCCGCTCCGCGATCCGCGAGATGGCGCGCCAGATCCTCGCGATCGACGGCATGACGACAGAGGATTGCACCTTCTCGGTCGGCATCGTGCATGGCGGCCAATGGGTCAATTGCGTCGCCACCACCTGCACCGGCGAAGCGCTCAGCATGGCCAAGCGCCAGGCCGATCTCGATCACGGCGTGGAGCGAATGCTGGCGCTGTCAGGCACGACCAACGACGTGACATTCAAGGTAACGCGCGGCGTCACCCGGCCGGTATGGGAAGCCGATGCCGGAACCATGGCGGTCTATGAAAAGGCGCGCGGGCTGGCAAAACAGCTGGGCGTTGAACTTCCGCACTGCAGCGCCGGCGGCGGCTCCGACGGCAACTTTACCGGCGCGATGGCTATCCCCACGCTCGACGGGCTCGGCGTCCGCGGTGCCGACGCGCATACACTGAACGAACATATCGAGGTCGATAGCCTCGCCGAGCGCGGCCGGTTGATGGCCGGGCTTTTGGCGACGCTGGAGTGATGCAGTTGCCCGGCTCGCATTAACCGCAGCGTCATTGCGGGCGAAGCATCCAGAAACCATCCGCGAACACAGTCTAGATTGCTTGCTCAATTGCTTCGTCGCTTCGCTCCTCGCAGATGACGCCTGGGATGCGCCCGCCCGAACGGACTGGCTGCATCGCAAAAATTGCGGTCCTGATGGCACGGGACTTGCTCAAATGCTATGCTGGTGGGCGGAAACGACGTCGACGACCGACGCCACCCAATTGACCCACAATGTAACGGATAAAGATGCTCGGATATCTGCTTCGCCGTATCCTCGCCGCCATACCCGTGATGGGCGTGGTGGCGCTGTTTGTGTTTCTCCTGCTGCGGCTGACGCCGGGCGATCCCGCGGCGATCCTCGCCGGCGACAACGCTACGCCCGAACAACTCGAGCGCATTCGCACCTCGCTCGGCCTCAATGAGCCGCTCTACACCCAATTCTTCACCTGGATCGGCAAGCTGCTGCATGGCGACCTCGGCGTATCCCTGATCTCGAACGTGCCGGTCTTGAAGATGATCAGCCAGCGCGTCGAGCCGTCGATCTCGATCGCGCTCTCCACGATCATCTTGTCCATCCTGGTCGCGGTGCCGCTCGGGGTGATCGCGGCGTGGAAGCACGGCAGCTGGATCGACCGCTTCGTGATGGGGCTGTCGGTGCTCGGCTTCTCCGTCCCCGTGTTCGTGATCGGCTATCTGCTGATCCAGGTCTTTGCGATCGACCTGCGCTGGGTTCCGGTCCAGGGTTTTCGTAGCATTTCGCAGGGCTTCGGGCCGTTCTTCGAGCGCATCATCCTGCCGACCTGCACGCTGTCCTTTATCTATGTCGCGCTGATCGCGCGGATGACGCGGGCGTCAATGCTCGACGTGCTCGGCGAGGATTATGTCCGCACCGCGCGCGCCAAAGGCATCAATGAGGCCGGCGTGCTGTTGCACCACGCGCTGCGCAACGCCGCCGTGCCCGTCGTCACCGTGATCGGCACAGGCTTCGCGCTTTTGATTTCGGGCGTGGTCGTCACCGAGAGTGTGTTCAACCTGCCGGGCATCGGCCGCCTCACCGTCGACGCCGTGCTGGCACGCGACTACCCGGTGATCCAGGCGATGATTCTGTTGACGTCGGGCATCTATGTCGCGGTCAACCTGTTGATCGACCTCGCCTACACTCTTCTCGATCCAAGGATCCGATACTGATGGCAATCGAAACCCTTCCCGAGCCGTCAATCCCGATCACGACGCCGTTCCGACCAGGTCTCGGATTCTTGACGGCGACGCCGATCATCGCGGTCGCAACAATCTGTCTGGCGCTGATTATTTTGATGGCAACTCTCGCGCCGCTGCTTGCGCCGCACGATCCGTTGCTGCTGGCGCCGGCGCAACGCTTGAAGCCCGGCAGCGCCCAATTCCTGCTCGGCACCGACGCCTATGGCCGCGACCTGTTGTCGCGCATCATCTATGGCGGGCGAATATCTCTGTTGATCGGGCTTGGCGCGGCCGTGTTCTCGATCAGCCTCGGCCTTGTGATCGGCCTCGTTTCCGGCTTTTTCAGATGGGTCGACGCGGTGATGATGCGCGTGATGGACGGCTTGATGGCGATGCCGAGCATCCTGCTTGCAATTGCCGTGGTGTCGCTGTCGGGCGCCAGCCTGATGACGGTGCTGGTCGCGATCACCATTCCGGAAATTCCGCGCGTGGCGCGGCTGGTGCGTTCGGTCGTGCTGTCGGCGCGCGAGGAGCCTTATGTCGAAGCCGCGATCTCCGTCGGCTCCAGCCTGCCCAAGATCATGTGGCGGCATTTGATGCCGAATACGATCGCGCCATTGATCGTGCAAGGCACCTACGTCTGCGCTTCCGCCATACTCACGGAAGCCATCCTATCGTTCCTCGGCGCCGGCATTTCGCCGGAGACGCCGACCTGGGGCAACATCATGGCCGAGGGCCGCGCCTATTTTCAGGTCAAGCCGTCACTGATTTTCTGGCCGGGCCTGTTGCTGTCGATCGCGATCCTAAGCGTGAACCTGATTGGGGATGCTGCACGCGACGCACTCGATCCCCGCATGAAGCAGCGGGAGGGCAGCAAGTGACAATGGCCTGGGAGCCACACCGTCATTGCGAGCAAAGCAAAGCAATCCATCTCGCAGCGCAAAGAAAGATTGGATTGCTTCGTCGCTGCGCTCCTCGCAATGACGCTGAGACAGAGTGAAATGACCGACATCGTCCTGGACATCAACGATCTCATTGTCGGCCTCGGCAAAAAACCGGGCGGCAGCCGCATCATCGATGGCGTTTCGCTCAACGTGCGCCAAGGCGAAACGCTGTGCCTTGTCGGCGAAAGCGGATCGGGCAAATCGGTTACGTCGCTGACCGTGATGGGGTTGTTGCAAAAGGGCTCGCTGGTGCCGGCCGGCGGCAGCGTCAAGCTGGTCGGCGAAGAGCTGCTCGGCGCCAGCGATCGGCGCTTGCGGCAATTGCGCGCGACCAGAATGGCGATGATTTTTCAGGAGCCGATGACCGCGCTCAATCCGGTGGTGCCGGTCGGCCGCCAGATCGACGAAGTGCTGCGCGTTCACACCGATCTCGATGCCCGCTCGCGGCGCCAGAAGATTCTGGCGATGATGGAGCACGTGCGGCTGCCCGATGTCGAGCGGATCTTCGCCTCCTACCCGCATCGGCTTTCCGGCGGCCAGCGACAACGCATCATGATCGCGATGGCGTTGGTGCTGGAGCCGAAACTTCTGATCGCCGACGAGCCGACAACTGCGCTCGACGTCACGACGCAAAAGCAGATCCTGACGCTTATCCGCGACCTGCAGCGCGACCACGGCACGGCCGTGCTGTTCATCACCCACGACATGGGCGTGGTGGCGGAAATTGCCGACCGCGTTGCAGTGATGCGTGACGGCCAGCTGGTCGAAACCGGCACGCTCGATAGTATCCTGCGCGCACCGTCGATGGAGTATACCCGCAACCTGCTCTCCTCGGTGCCGAGCCTGGTGCCGCGAGCGCCACGCGCGGAAACCACCGAACCGGTGGTGCTGGAAACCAACGAGTTGGGCAAAATTTATCGCGAGCGTTCTTTCTTCGGCAAAGCTCGCGAGGTGCCCGCCGCCAAGGACGTCACGCTCACGTTACGCAAGGGCCGCACGCTCGGTATCGTCGGCGAAAGTGGTTCGGGCAAATCCACCGTCGCGCGTTGCATCGTCCGCCTGGTCGATCCGACCTCCGGCGGCGTCCGCCTTGTGGGCCGCGAAATCTCCGCAGTGTCGCGACGGCTGTTGCAGCCGCACCGCAAGCGTATCCAAATCATCTTCCAGGACCCCTACCGCTCCCTCAATCCGCGCGTCACCATCGGCGAGACCATCGCGGAGGGGCCGATCAATTATGGCGTGCCGCGCGCCGAGGCGCTCGCCAAGGCACGCGACCTCCTTGAGCTCGTCGACCTGCCGCCTGACGCGATCTCGCGCTATCCGCATCAATTCTCCGGCGGCCAACGCCAGCGCATCGCGGTTGCCCGCGCGCTCGCGCTCGATCCCGATGTGCTGGTCGCGGATGAAGCGGTCTCGGCGCTCGACGTCTCCGTGCAGGCGCAGGTGCTCGAGCTGCTCGACGAAATCCAGCAGCGGCTCGGCATCGCCTTGTTGTTCATCACGCATGATTTGCGCGTCGCGGCACAAATCTGCGACCACGTCGCTGTGATGCAGCATGGCCGGATCGTGGAACAGGGACCGGCCGCCCAGGTGCTGACGAACCCGCAGCAGGCCTATACCCGCGCGCTGCTTGATGCCGCCCCCGGACGTGGCTGGGATTTTGCGAATTTTCGACCGGTCGCGGTAGTCGCGGCGGAGTAGCGACGGCCTCATGCTGAGGGGCGGCGTCTTCGCCGCGTCTCGAAGGATGGCCACACGCGAGCCTCATGCGTTCTCCCGGCGATGCGAAGCATCGTCCGGAGACGGCGCAAATGCGCCCCCTCACCATGAGGAGCACCCAGCAATCCCAAAATGGCTTGAGGCCATGCGCGAAGGAATTGCTTCACAGCTTGCGCTTGGCACGATGACGCGCTTAACGTCACGCACGAACCACTTCCGAGACCCGATTTATGACCCGCATCGCCGTTGGCGGCTTTCTGCACGAGACCAATACCTTCGCGCCGACCAAGGCGACCTATGACGATTTCGTGCACGGCGGCGGCTGGCCGGCGATGGCGCATGGCACTGAGGTGCTGAAAGTGATGCGCAACATCAATGTCGGTCTCGCCGGCTTTGTAGGGGCGGCCGAAGCAAGCGGCTGGGAATTGATACCGACAGTCTCCTGCGGCGCCAGCCCGTCGGCACACGTCACGAAAGATGCGTTCGAGCGCATCGTGAAAGAGATGATCGACGTCATCGCAGCGGCTGATGCGCTCGATGCCGTCTATCTTGACCTGCACGGCGCGATGGTGACCGAGCACCTCGACGATGGCGAAGGCGAGATCCTGGCCCGCGTGCGCAGGGTGATCGGCAAGGAGTTGCCGCTAGTCGTCAGCCTTGATCTGCACGCCAATGTCACGCCCGAAATGATCAAGCATGCGGACGCGCTGATAGCCTACCGCACCTACCCGCACGTCGATATGGCCGATACCGGTCGCGCGGCCGCAAAGCACCTCGCACTGGTGCTGAAGACCCAGCAGCGGTTTGCAAAAGCGTTCCGGCAATTGCCGTTCCTGATTCCGATCAGCTGGCAATGCACCAACGATCAGCCGACCAGGCGCATCTATCAAAAACTCGCGGCGCTGGAGAGCGACGCTGTGCCGACGCTGTCCTTTGCGCCCGGATTTCCGGCCGCCGATTTCACCCATTGCGGGCCGAGCGTGTTCGCCTACGGCAGAACGCAGGCCGATGCCGACGCGGCGGCGGACAAGATCGCCGCGCTGATCGAAAGCCATGAGGACGATTTCGACGGCAGGATCTATTCGCCCGACGAGGGCGTGCGCCATGCGATGGAGCTGGCGAACACCGCGACAAAACCGATCATCATTGCCGACACCCAGGATAACCCGGGCGCCGGCGGCGATTCCGATACCACCGGCATGTTGCGCGCGCTCGTGCGCAACAATGCCATCCGCGCGGCAACCGGCGTGATCTACGATCCGCAATCGGCCAAGGCCGCGCATGCCGCGGGCGAAGGGGCCACCGTGACCCTGGCGCTCGGCGGCGTGTCCGGCATATTCGGCGACACCCCGTATAAGGAAACCTTCGTCGTCGAGAAACTGTCGGACGGAAAATTCGTCGCGCCCGGCCCCTATTATGGCGGTCGCGACATGGACATGGGTCCATCGGCGTGCCTGCGGATCGGTGATATCAGAGTGGTCGTGAGCTCGCACAAGGCGCAGCTCGCCGATCAAGCGATGTATCGCTATGTCGGCATAGAGCCGACCGCGCAGGCCATTCTCGTCAACAAGAGCTCGGTGCATTTCCGCGCCGATTTCGAGCCGATCGCCGAAAAGCTGCTAATCTGCGCCGCGCCCGGCGCGATGCCGGCGGATACCGCCTTGCTCCCCTGGACGCGGCTGCGGCCGGGCATCCGCATCAAGCCGAACGGCCCCGCCTTCACCCCGCCGAACAAATCACGTTCAACCTCTACTGCAACCGGATAACAGACAGACATGCCCAATATCGACCGCATCGACGGCTTTGCCGATGAACTCACCGCGATCCGTAGGGATCTGCACGCGCATCCCGAGATCGGGTTCGAGGAGGTGCGGACCTCCGGCATCGTCGCCGAAAAGCTGAAGGGATGGGGCATCGAGGTGCATCGCGGTCTCGGCGGCACCGGCGTGGTCGGCGTGCTCAAGGGCAAGGGCAACGGCGGCAAGCGTATCGGACTGCGCGCGGACATGGACGCGCTGCCGATGGAGGAAAACACTAATCTGAGGTGGCGCTCGACCATTCCCGGCCGCTTCCACGGCTGCGGCCATGACGGCCACACCACTATGCTGCTTGGCACCGCGCGCTATCTCGCAGAGACCAAGAATTTCGACGGCACCGTGCATTTCATCTTCCAGCCCGCCGAAGAAGGCCTCGGCGGCGCCCGGGCCATGATCAAGGATGGCTTGTTCGAGAAATTTCCCTGCGACGAGGTTTACGGGCTGCACAATGCGCCCGACCTGAACCACGGCGAGATTGCAATCCTTCCGGGACCCGCAATGGCCGGCGCCGATTTCTTCGATATCACCATCAACGGCTATGGCGCGCATGGCGCGATGCCCGAGCGGTCGAAAGACGCGGTGGTGATCGCGATGACGCTCGGACAGGCACTGCAGACTATCGTCAGCCGCAACGTCGATCCCCTGCAGGCGGCGGTGCTGTCGATCACGCAGATTCATTCGGGCTCCGCCTACAACGTGATCCCGGGTGAGGCAAAACTCTGCGGCACCGTCCGCGCGTTCGACGACGGGGTGCGCGCGCTGATCCGAGACCGCATGCGCGCGATTTGCGCCGGCATAGCCGCCGGCTTCCAGGTCGAGATCGTCGTCGACATCCGCGACACCTTCAGCGTGCTGGTGAACCAGGAGGAGCAGTCTCGCGTGGTCGAGGAAGTCGCGCGCACGGTGGTCGAATCCTCAAAGGTCTTCACGCGATCGCAGCCGAAAATGGGCAGCGAGGATTTTTCCGACATGATGCAGGCGGTGCCCGGGGCCTATTTCTGGATCGGCCATGACGGTTCGGTGCCGGTGCACAACCCCGGCTATGTCCTCGACGACAAGATACTGCCTGTTGGCGCCAGCATGTTCGCACGCATTATCGAAACCCGCCTGCCGGTAGGTGCCCATGCATAGGACAAGAACCAAAGAAGCCGTCACATCGCTGCACGACCTTTCCGCTGTCGACCTGATCGCGGGCTATCGCGCCAAGCAATTTTCGCCATCGGAAGTGCTGGAAGAGGTGCTGGCGCACATCGCGGCGTGGGAGCCGCATATCAAGGCGCTTTATTTGTTCGATCCCGACCGCGCACGGTCCGTCGCAAAAGCCTCGACCGAACGCTGGCAACAGGGCGAGCCGATGGGCATGCTCGATGGCGTGCCTGTTACGATCAAGGACAATATCGCGACCAGGGGCCAGCCGGTGCCGCTCGGCGCTGCCAGCGTCAGGCTGGTGGCTGCGGAAAGAGATGCGCCGCCGGCTGCACGGTTGCGCGAAGCGGGCGCCGTGATCTTCTCCAAGACCACCATGCCGGATTACGGCATGCTGTCGTCGGGCCTTTCCTCGTTCCATGCCCTCACCCGCAACCCGTGGGACCTCAGCAAGAATCCCGGCGGCTCCAGCGCCGGCGCAGGTGCTGCTGGCGCTGCTGGTTACGGCCCGCTGCATCTCGGCACCGACATCGGCGGCTCGGTGCGGCTGCCGGCCGGCTGGTGCGGCCTCGTCGGGCTAAAGCCCAGTCTCGGGCGCGTTCCGATCGATCCACCCTATGTCGGCCGCGTCGCAGGGCCGATAACCCGTACAGTGGATGATGCCGCCTTGATGATGAGCGTGTTGTCGCGGCCCGACCGGCGCGACGGCATGAGCCTGCCGGCGCTTGAGATCAACTGGAAGGCGCTGGAAAAATCGCCGCGCAAACTGCGCATCGGCCTGATGCTTGATCTCGGCGTCGGGCAGGCGCTGGAGAAGGAAGTCCGCGAGGTGACGGTGAAAGCCGCCAAGGCGTTCGAATCCGCCGGCGCCGTCGTCACCGAAGTTGACGGCATTCTGACGCGCGAGATGCTCGACGGGCTCGATAATTTCTGGCGCGCGCGGATGTGGGACGATCTTTCAAAACTATCGCCGGACGAGAGCGCCAAGGTGCTACCCTATATCTACCAATGGGGCGAGCGTGGTGCGACACTTTCGGGCGTCGACGTCATCAGGGGCTTTAACGCGACGATGGCGATCCGGGCCGCGGCGGCAAAGCTGTTCTGCGATCTCGACTACGTCATCTCGCCGGTGTCGCCGGTGGTGAATTTCCCCGCCGAGTTCGCCGCGCCGATCAACGATCCCGACAAGCCTTTCGAACACATCTGCTACACCGTGCCGTGGAACATGTCGGAGAATCCGGCCATCTCGATCAATGGCGGCTATGACAAGAAGGGTTTTCCGATCGGCGTGCAGATCGTCGGCCGCCGTTTCGACGATATCGGCGTCCTCGGTATGGCCAAGGCATTCGAGGGCCTGCGCGGCCCGCAAAAACCGTGGCCAAGTCCGCCGAAGAAGTAACTCTGCCCGTCATTCCGGGATGCGCCTTCTTAGGCGCGGGCTCTGATGTGCAATTGCACATCAAAGCTCGCGCCAAATGGCGTGCCCCGGAATGATGAGCGAAACAATCAGAAACAAACATCACAGGAAGGAATCCCCATGGCGTACGACACGATCAAGTACGAAATCGCCGAGCAGATTCTCACGATCACGCTAAACCGGCCGGACAAGCTCAACGCCTTCAACGGCACCATGCAGCAGGAATTGATCGACGCGTTCGATGCGGCCGACAAGGACGACGATATCCGAGCCATCATCGTAACAGGCGCAGGGCGCGGCTTCTGCGCCGGCGCCGATCTTTCCTCCGGCGCCAACACCTTTGACCGCGACGCAAGGCGCGGACCGGTGAAGCGCTTGGCCAACGGCGCGGTGGACTACAGCGATCCCATGGTGCGCGACGGCGGCGGACAGGTGACGCTGCGTATCTTCAAAAGCCTCAAACCCGTGATCGCGGCGGTGAACGGGCCCGCAGTCGGTATCGGCGTCACCATGCAGCTCGCGATGGACATCCGCATTGCGAGCGAGGCCGCGCGCTTCGGCTTCGTGTTCTCCCAACGCGGCATCGTGCCGGAGGCGGCCTCGAGCTGGTTTCTCCCGCGCATCGTCGGCATCTCGCAGGCGCTGGAATGGTGCTACACGGGCCGCGTCTTCCCGGCGCAGGAAGCGCTTGCCGGCCGCCTCGTCAGCAAGGTGGTGCCCCCTGACGAACTGCTGCCCACGGCCCGCGCGCTGGCAAAGGAGATCGCCGAAAAGACGGCGCCGGTATCGGTGGCGCTGATCCGGCAGATGATGTGGCGCATGCTTGGCGCCGACGATCCGATGGAAGCGCACAGGGTCGACAGCCGCGGCATCTATGCCCGCGGCCGCTCGGAGGACGTCAAGGAAGGCGTGGTCTCGTTCCTGGAGAAGCGCCCGGCGCAATTCAAGAACAAGGTTACATCCGACATGCCCGACTATTTCCCGTGGTGGCAAGAGCGGGAGTATAAATGAGGCGTCACGCCGCCTTGATGCTTCGGATGAAGTCTTCGACCTGACGGCGCATGGTCTCAGATTGCCGCGACAGCTCTTCCGAGGCTCCGAGGACCTGGCTCGCGGCAGCGCCCGCATCATTGGCCGCGTTGGTCACGCCGGAGATGTTGGCCGCAATCTCGTGCGTGCCCTGCGCGGCCTGCTGAACGTTGCGGGCGATCTCTTGCGTTGCGGACGCCTGCTGCTCGACCGCGGTCGCGATCGAGGACGCGATCTCATGGATCTCGCCGATAGTACCGCTAATCGCCTGGATAGCGCCAACGGCTTCGCTCGATGTTCCCTGGATCGCCGTGATCTGTGCCTTGATCTCGTCGGTGGCCTTGGCCGTCTGCTCGGCCAGGCTTTTCACCTCCGCGGCGACCACCGCAAAGCCTCGGCCTGCTTCACCGGCTCGCGCCGCCTCGATGGTGGCGTTGAGCGCCAAGAGATTTGTTTGACCTGCAATCTCGTTGATCAGTTTGACTACGTCGCCGATCCTTTCAGCCGCGGTCGACAGGCTCTGGACGGTGCGGTTGGTGCGCTCGGCCTCCTCCACTGCTTTCTGGGCGATCTTTGATGACTCCGTGACCTGACGGCCGATCTCCGCGACAGAACTGGAGAGTTCTTCGGTCGCCGCCGCCACGGTCTCCACATTGGTGGAGGCTTCCTCGGTGGCAGCGCCGACCCTCGTCGCCTGACGACTCGTTTCGCCGGCCGTGGCATTCATCGAGGCCGCGGTCGATTGCAATTGCGAGGATGCCGACGTCACTGATTTCAGCACCATCGCGATATCGGCGTCAAAGTCATCGGTCAGCTTGCTGACGCGGGCCGCACGCGCCGCACGTTGATTGATCGCTTCAGTTTCCTGCGCAATCAGTCCGCGGGACTTGATCAGGTTCTCCTTGAAGAAGCCGACCGACCGCGCCATGCCGCCAATCTCATCCGCGCGATCCGCGCCGACGACCCCAACGTCCGTATTGCCTTCCGCAAGCGTAGTCATGACCTGAGACAGGGTTGCAAGCGGTTGCGTGATGCTGCGTGCCATGACGAAGATCACACCAACGCTCGCCATCAGCGCGGCAAGAGCCAGCCCAGCGAGAAACAGAAATGCCTCAAGCGCGTTGCTCTCTTTGCCCGCAGCAAGTTTGACAAGATCGTCCGCAAGCCGGTCTTCGACCGCCTTCAGCAGATCGATCCGTGCCGTCGCCGCGTCGTACCAGGTCTTTCCCTGCAGGCCCTTGAAGTCGCCGGTGAGACCACCTTCGGCGATCGTCTGCCGCATTTTGGTGACTGCTTCAATGGCAGGACCGGAAAGCGTCTTCTGGTAAAAGTCGCGCTGAGCGGCAGTTGCCAGTGACAGGAACGCCGATAGATAGGACTGCTGCGCAGCGACCAGCTCGATCACCCTGTTGTAAGCCGGCAGTTCAAACTTTCCAGCCGACATGCCGCCGGCCGCCTGAGCCCGCTCTTGTCCGGCGCGCTCCTTGCCTTGAATAAAATCGACATAGGCGGCGATCGCCGGCGACAAGTCGCCGTCGCGCATCGTGCCTCCGATCTCGCCTGCGGTGCCCAGCAGCGCGGCAATCAACCGGCTATAGAACGCCAGTGAAGCCGGAGGTGCGATGGCGAGCGCATCGATCTCTCTCCGGGTGCCGTTCAGTTCACCGAGTGCGGCCTCAGCTTTGCCGACCGCCTCACGCAATTCGCCGTTATCGATGGTAGCCAGCCGCTTCAGCGACGCGCTCGCAGCATCGCGGTAGCTGTCGCTGCGCCTGCGTTGTGGGGCAAGATCGTCGCGCATTTGCGCGCCCTTGCTTGAGAGTACCACTTGCGACGTCCCGCGCTCGCGCTGAAGTTCGTGAACCAGGCGGCTGAGATTGGCGACATCATGCGCCGTCGGCACCAAGCGCACCATTTCTGACCGGACATCCCACTTGGCTTTCAGATCGTAGCCCGCAAGACCGACGAGGATGAGGATCGGGGCAACGATCGCCAGCATCAGACGCTGCTGGATCCTGATATTTGATAGCATAGGGTCTCCTTGGCCGCCGGCGGCTCGCCAAACAGGTCAAGCATGCCGCACGCTAAGATTCGGTAAAGGTTCCCGAATCATGACCCCACCGGACCTACGCATGGCCTGCAGCAGCGCCGCTATCGCACCATGAGCGCCACGCGCCCGATAGCCTTGCGATTTATCAAAAGCCGCATCGCTTGCGCGTAATTTTCCAGGGGCAAACGATGCGAGACGTTGGGCCGGATTTTTCCGGCCTCTGCCCATTCCAATAGCGCCTTGATGCGCACTTCGCCGAGCGCGGGATTCTTCCGCGCCGCTTCGCCGGCACGCACACCGAGCACGCTCGCGCCCTTGATCATCAATAGATTGGTGCGTGCAACACCGATGCCGCCAGTGAAGCCGATTACCAGAAGCCGCGCGCCCCAGTTGATGCAGCGCATGCTGTTTTCGAACACCGCGCCACCAACGGGATCGAACACGACATCGGCGCCGCGCCCCTCGGTGATGCGCTTGACGGCATCGCGGAACGGCTCGCGATCGTACAGCACGAGGTGATCGGCGCCCCTCGCCTTTGCGATCGCAAGTTTTTCATCGCTCGAGGCCGCGGCGATAACGACCGCGCCCAACAGCTTACCTGTTTCGACCGCCGCGAGTCCGACGCCGCCGCCGGCGCCGTGCACCAGGAGCACTTCGCTCGGTTGAAGCTGGCCACGATCGATCAACGCGTGATAGGCCGTGCCGTGCGCGGCGAGGAAAGTCGCGCCCTCGGCATAATCAAATGTCGACGGCAGCGGCGTGAGTTGCGACGGCGCGACTACCGCCTCGTCGGCGTAGGCGCCGTGCCGCATCTTCACAATCACGCGGTCGCCAAGCGCGACGCCACTCGCTTGGTTCACTTCGATCACGTCTCCAGCGGCTTCCATGCCCGGCGTGAACGGCAATGGCGGCTTGAGCTGATACTCGCCCGCCGCCATCAAAATATCCGGAAAATTGATGCCGGCGGCATGGATCGCGACACGCACCTGCCCCGGCGCCAGCGGTGCCGCGGTAAATTTTTCCAGTCGCAGGCGCTCGGGTGGGCCGAGCTCGCGGCAGACGACGGCCTTCGGCATCAGGCGGCCCGCTCTTTCCGGCGTGCCAGCGCCTCGCGGATGAGCGGCATTCGGTCATTGCCGAAATACATATCTGTTTTGTCGATAAAGATGGTTGGCGAGCCGAAGCCGCCGCGCGCCACCACTTCCTCGGTATTGCTCTTCAGCTCGTCCTTGATCGCCTGCTCGGAAATGCCCGCGAAGAACTTTGCGGGATCGATGCCGATGCTCTTGCAGATGTCGGTCAGCACAGCATCCTGCGAAATGTCCTTGTCGCCGCCCCAATAAGTCTCGAACACCGCGCGCGCGAACGGCACCATTCGTTGGCCAGGCTCATGGCCAAGCCAGATGCAGCCGCGCATCGCCTTGACGCTATTCACCGGAAACACCGTTGGCGGCATCTTGATCGCAAGCCCCGCCAAGCCCGCCCAGTCGGCGAGATCCTTTTTCATGTAATGCGCCTTCAGCGGCACCGGCTTTTCGCGCTGGATATAGACTGAGGGGTTGACGGTGTTGAAGATGCCGCCGACCAGGATCGGCCGCCAACCGATCTCGGCGCCGAACTCCTTTGCGAGCGGCTGGATGTTGTGGAAGGCGAGATAGGTCCAGGGACTGGAGCAGTCGAAGAAAAATTCGATCATGGCGTTACCTTGTGGCTTGCGATTTCTTGTTTCACCGGGGCTCGCTATCCACCATAAGACATGGCACAGAGGCGCTCAATCAGAACCGACCGGGAGACCACACATGATGTTTCCAACCACGATCGCAGGGTCGCTGCCGAAACCGGAATGGCTGGCCGAGCCGAACACGCTATGGGCGCCCTGGAAGTCAAAAGGCGAGGAGCTCGCCCGCGCCAAGCGCGACGCGACCGTGCTGGCACTCAAACTGCAGGAGGACGCCGGGGTCGATATCGTCACCGAAGGCGAGCAGGCCCGCCAGCATTTCGTGCACGGCTTTCTGGAGAAGGTGGAAGGCATCGATTTCGCCCACAGGGTCGAGATTGGCATCCGAAAGGACCGCTACAAGGCGATGGTGCCGCAGGTGGTGGCGCCGCTGACGCTCAAGGGGCGGGTCCATGCCGACGAGGCCCGCGTCGCCCGCACCCACACCACGCACAAGCTGAAATTCACCCTGCCCGGCCCGATGACCATCATCGACACCATCGCCGACCAGTATTATGGCGACCGGATCAAGATGGCGTTTGCGTTCGCTGAACTATTGAACGAAGAGGCCAAGGCACTGCAGGCAGACGGCATCGACATGATTCAGTTCGATGAGCCCGCCTTCAACGTGTACATGGATGAGGTCTCCGACTGGGGCATCAAGGCGCTGGAGCGCGCCGCCGAGGGGCTCACCTGCGCCACCGCCGTGCACATCTGCTACGGCTATGGCATCAAGGCCAATACCGACTGGAAAGAGACCCTGGGTGCCGAGTGGCGGCAATACGAAGAGATCTTTCCGGCGATCGCAAAAAGCCCGATCCAGCAGGTCGCGATCGAATGCCGCAATTCCCACGTTCCGCTGGATTTGCTTGGCCTGCTCGAGGGCAAGATCGTACAAGCCGGGGTGATCGATGTCGCCAGCGACACGGTTGAGACCGCGGAAGACGTGGTCAAGGTGATCGACGCGGTGTCAAAGTTCGTGCCGAAGAGCAACATCGTCGCGACCACCAATTGCGGCATGGCGCCGATGCGCCGGGACATCGCGGAGGCAAAGCTGATGGCGCTCGGCGCGGGCGCGAAGCTGGCACGGCAAAAGTTGGGGTGAGCTGCCCATGGGTCGTCATTCCGGGGCGCGACGTAGTCGCGCGCTTTGACGTGCACTTGCACATCAGAGAATCCATAACCACGATCGGGAGTATGGATTCCGGGCTTGTGTCTTAGGTCGGCAATGCCGACTAAGACGCATTCCGGAATGACAAAAACTTAGAGTTCAGCCGTCGCACTCCCATGCAACACAGGGCAATATCCCGCGCCCAGCGCGCGTAGCGTTGACGGCGGCGTCAGTAGCATCCCGTCTTGAATCGCACTCTCCGCCTTGCGATAGCCGGCTGGCGACCACAGCAGCGTGTTCCCCCGCACGATCAGGTAACTTTCGTCGCCCAGCTGCACCATTGCGCCATCGGGCAGTTTTTCCAACGGCACCAGAAGCGGATGTAGCCGCTTCTTGCCGCCGGCCAGCCGCTCGCGATGCAGCATTGCGTCGAGGTCGCGAGCACGAACATTCGCGACACGATTGCCCTGCTGCCACGCCGCGCGAAAACGGTTGGCATCATCGCGGCGGCAGTAGAAGCAGGGGCGATGGCCGGCGGCGAGCGCGGTGGCCTCGTCGAGGAAGAACAGTTCGGTCCAGCTGCGGCCGCCCATCACCTCGCGCCGGCGGCCGCGGAATTCACAGAGGCAAACGAGCCACGCTTGGCTCGCCCAGCGTTTCTTCAGCAGCGTCTTTGTCGCGGGATCATGGATGATGCCGCGATTGCCGGTGAACAGGCCGCGGTGCGGCGTTGAGATGATGTCGCCTGTCGGCGTCACGCGGTTTTGCAGGGGCATCGGCGCCTCCGCCTGTCATTGCGAGCGAAGCGAAGCGATCCAGAAATGCATCAGCGGAAGCAGTCTGGATTGCTTCGTCGCTTCGCTCCTCGTGACGAGGATAGTCACGCCGCCCCGTCGCGG
>JBJMTR010000178.1:0-5364 GCA_045811565.1 Bradyrhizobium sp. | reverse complement strand
TTGACCGTGGCGTCGTGAAGAAACTGTATACCGGGCGTACCTGTCGCCGTAATTGAAGCGCCATTCCCAATGTGATAGGTGAAGCCGTCCTGGGTCGGAGTGCCAATGCCGGGATTGCCGGTGCCCGTACAGTCGATCGTTGTGCCGATCGTCGTACACGCCGCCTCGGCGCGCCCGATCGCCACGACAGAAACGGAGGCCAGCGCCAGCGCCAGCGCCTGGCCTTGCCCAAACCACCGACGCGCAGCATGCGATTGCGCAAAACCATTGATGACGGCGCGATTCATTTCGAATTCCCCAATCCCACGTGGTCGATTCGCCACCATTGCGTCTCGACGCATTTACCGTAGCCGCGCCCTGCATCGTCGGCGCCCTTCGAACGAAGGAGGCGGCGGCGCGAGATTCGACCTGGCTGAACCCTATGGACCGGGGCCGCGAAAAACTTGGTCTGGAGCGACCGCGACTAAGACCAAAACGAACTGCTGATGAATTGCGCGACGGTGATGCAAATTTGCGACAGCGGACTCACGAGCAGCGGTCAGCTGGGCAAAGCGAGTCGTCCGCCGTAGTTCACGAGCGCAGGCGGAAGCGACGAAGCGATCCAGCGTTCGTCATTGCCCGATGTGGAATTTCACGTCATAGGACGCGCCCGCTTGCCGCGGGAGCTGAGGGCGCTGGGGTAAACCGGTTGTCGTCCCGGCCAGGCCAGCGCGTCCGGCCTCCGGCCGGCCCGATGGCGCGAGCCGGACCGGCCACCGCTGTCAAAATTGCGCAACGCTGGAGCTGCTATCTGCGTAACAACAGCTATCGATGATTATCGTCCCAGCCTTCGCAGGGACGACAACGGTGAGAGCCTTCACAGCCACGGCGCCGGCTTGTCCATCGCGATCAGCGCCTCGACCTCGACGCGCGGGCGCACCACCGCGTATTGATCGTCCTTGACCAGCACCTCGGGCACCAGTGGTCTTGTGTTGTAGCTGCCGGACTGCACGGCGCCGTAGGCGCCCGCCGTCATGATCGCCAGGAGATCGCCGGGCTTGGGTTCGGCCAAGGCCCGATCGAGCGCGAGATAATCGCCGCTTTCGCAGACCGGCCCGACCACGTCGGCAACAATGGTGCGCGCCCCCTTTGCGGCCTCGCGCACCGGCAGGATGTCGTGATGCGCCTCATACAGCGTCGGCCGGATCAGATCGTTCATCGCCGCGTCGATGATGACGAAATTCTTGGCCTCGCCATGCTTCACATAGATTACGCGAGTGACAAGGATGCCGGCATTGCCGACGATCATCCGTCCCGGCTCGAACATCAGCGTGCAGCCGAGATTGTGCGTGACGCGCTTGACCATCGCCGCATAGGCATCGGGCGCCGGCGGTGCTTCGCGGTCCATGTAATAGGGAATGCCGAGGCCGCCGCCGAAATCGATATGCGAGATCGTGTGTCCGTCCGCGCGCAGCGTCTGCACGAACTCGGCCAAAATCCGGAACGCGGCTTCCATCTTGCTGAGATCGGTGATCTGGCTGCCGATATGCATGTCGGCGCCGGTCACCTCGATGCCCGGCAGCTTGGCGGCGCGGGCGTATACCTCGCGCGCGCGCGCGATCGGGATGCCGAACTTGTTTTCGGATTTGCCGGTGGAAATCTTGGCATGGGTACCGGCATCGACGTCGGGATTGACCCGCACCGAGATCCGCGCGGTCTTGCCGCCTTCGACCGCCAGCCGCGACAGCAATTCGAGTTCGGGCTCCGATTCGATATTGATGCAGAGAATGTCGGCGGCGAGGGCGGCACGCAGCTCGGCTTCGGTCTTGCCGACCCCTGAGAACAAGATTCTTTCGGGTGGAATGCCGGCGGCGAGCGCCCGCTGCAGTTCACCGCCGGAGACCACGTCGGCGCCGGCGCCGAGCTTTGCCAGCGTGCGCAGCACCGACTGGTTGGAGTTGGCCTTCATGGCGTAGCAGACGAGCGCCTTCTCGCCGGCGAAAGCCTCGGTGAACACCCGGTAGTGACGCTCCAGTGTCGCCGTCGAATAGCAATAAAACGGCGTGCCCACCGCATCGGCGAGGCCTGACAGATTGACCGCCTCGGCGTGGAGCACGCCGTTGCGATAGTCGAAATGATTCATGGCGAGCTCAGTTGCCCAGCAAGGGGTCGAGGACGAAAGATTTCTTGCCGCCCTTCGGCGCCGTCGGCGCCGAATCCGACCCGTAGGTCGGGTTGAACACGCCGGGCTGGGTCGCCCGTTCGGCCTCCGAATCGGTTGCGACTGCCGGGGACGGCCCGGCAGCGGTCGGCGGCAGGTCGAGCGGACCTTTACGTCCGCAGCCGCCAAGCGCGAGCGCGGCCGCGCTGAGCGCAATGATGGCCCATCCCGACGGGGTCAGGCGGTAGTTACGTGTCACGACGAAATCCCCAATGCGGGCCGCACCATACAAAGATTGCTGTGCTCTGGCGAGACCCGGACAACCATGAAATTGCAGCGAAATCTTTGTCCTCAGCCCAATTTCCGCTCTTTTTCCAGCCGCTTCGCCCAGGCTTTGGCCTGCGCCAGCACGTTCTTCGGCGCGGTGCCGCCATAGCTGGTCCGGCTTTTCACCGAGGCTTCCACCGACAGCACCTTCAGCGCCTCGGCGGTGATTTTCGGTTCGACCTCCTGCATCGTCTTCAGCGGCAATTGGTGCAGCGCCACGCCTTGCTTCGACGCCAACGCGACGATACGACCGGTGACGCGATGGGCGTCGCGGAAAGGCATTTTCAGCGTCCGCACCAGCCAGTCGGCGAGATCGGTGGCGGTGGCGTAGCCCTCGCCCGCGGCCGCCTTCATCCGTGCCTCATTCGGCACGAGGTCTTCGACCATGCCGGCCATCGCGCGGATCGCGAGCGACAGCGCGCCGAACGCTTCCATCGCACCCTGCTTGTCCTCCTGCATGTCCTTTTGATAGGCGAGCGGCAGGCCCTTCATGACGATCAACAGCGCGGTGAGCGCGCCGATCACCCGACCCGTCTTGGCGCGCACCAGCTCGGCCGCATCAGGGTTGCGCTTCTGCGGCATGATCGAGGAGCCCGTCGTGAACTTGTCGCTCAAACGCACGAGGCCCACCAGCGGCGAGGTCCAGACCACGATCTCCTCCGCAAAGCGCGACAGATGCACCGCCGCGATCGCCGCCGCGGACAAGGTTTCCAGCACGAAATCGCGGTCCGAAACCGCATCGAGCGAATTGGCCATTGGCCGGTCGAAGCCGAGTGCCTTTGCGGTGGCGGCCCGGTCGATCGGAAACGAGGTGCCGGCGAGCGCCGCGGCGCCGAGTGGCGATTCGTTCAGCCGCTGGCGCGCATCGGC
Organism: Bradyrhizobium sp.; assembly: GCA_045811565.1. Taxonomy (GTDB): domain Bacteria; phylum Pseudomonadota; class Alphaproteobacteria; order Rhizobiales; family Xanthobacteraceae; genus Bradyrhizobium. The sequence goes on along the minus strand of JBJMTR010000178.1, from coordinate 2,027 downwards.
AAAACGGCCGCGGTCCCGTGCCGCCATCTCGACATAGGCGAGCAGATGATGCCCGAAGGTCACCGGCTGCGCCGTCTGCAAATGCGTAAAGCCCGGCATGACAGTGCCGGCATGCTCCAGCGCGCGGGCGACCAGCGCATGCTGGAATGCGGCCAGCGCCGCATCCGTTGCATCGATCGTATCACGGACATAGAGCCGAAAATCGGTCGCGACCTGATCGTTGCGCGAGCGCGCGGTGTGAAGCCGTCCCGCGGCGGGGCCGATCAGTTCGCCAAGCCTGCTCTCGACATTCATGTGAATGTCCTCGAGCGCGCGCTTGAAATCGAACGATCCCTTGCCGATCTCTGACAAAATCGTGTCTAGACCCTTGGCGATATTTTTCGCATCGTTTCCGGTGATGATGCCTTGCGCGGCGAGCATTGCGGCGTGGGCCTTGGACGCGGCGATGTCCTGGGCATAAAGGTGCCGATCGACGTCGATGGAGACGTTGATTTCCTCCATGATCGCATCGGGACGTTCGGAGAACCGGCCGCCCCACATCTTGTTGCTCATGACTTCTTGCTCACGTCTTGCGATTTATCGTCGAAGCCAGCGAAACGCCGTGCCGGTGCCGACCGTAACATCGGCACTGCATAGCCGTATCCGATACAGGATGACAAACGATATGCCTGAAACGCCCTCGCCCCGGTCAGCCGCCACGCGGCGGATTCCGCTTGCGGTCGGCGCGGTGCTGGTCGGGGCGCTGATCGGATTTGCCGGGGTTTACGGGATTGGCGGCCTGAAGCGCGGCGCCGGCGGCGATGTCGCCTGCAGCACTGCGGTCGAGCGGGCGCGCAAGATCGCACCGTTGGCGCATGGCGAGGTCGCGGCACTAACCCTGGCGACGACCCCATTGCGGCTGCCGGACCTCGCCTTCGAGGATGCCGAGGGCAAGCCGAAGAAATTGTCCGACTGGCGCGGCAAGACAGTGCTGGTGAACCTGTGGGCCACCTGGTGCGTACCCTGCCGCAAGGAGATGCCGGCGCTGGACAGTCTGCAAGCCAAGCTCGGGGGCAAAGACTTCGAGGTGGTAGCCATCAACATCGACACCCGCGATCCCGAAAAGCCGAGAGCCTTCCTGAAAGAGGCCAATTTGACGCGGCTCGGCTATTTTAGCGATCAGAAAGCCAAGGTTTTTCAGGATCTTAAGGGTATAGGCAAAGCGCTGGGCATGCCGACCTCGATCCTCGTGGACGCCCAGGGCTGCGAGATCGCCAATATTGCGGGCCCGGCGGAATGGGCCAGTGACGATGCGATCAAGCTGATCAAGGCCGCGGTGCGACCGGCAGCGGCCGGTGTTTAGCGCTCGGTGGAATCATTAAACCCCCATGGTGAGGAGGCGCCCAGCGCCGTCTCGAACCACGAGGCCCCGCTGGTGCCATTCATCCTTCGAGACGCCGCTGCGCGGCTCCTCAGGACGAGGTCTGACACTCGTTAGAGGTCTGACACACGTTGATTGTGAGCGCGAATTGTGAGCGCGGCGAAGACGGCTTTTACGCCGTAATATTGAGGTTGCCGCCGATGCCGGGGCCGAGATTGGTCGTCGACGACGAGGCTTGCCCGCCCAAGAGCGTCTGGACCGCGAATTTCTCCGCATCCGCATTGGATTTCATGATCGACGCGGCGATCTGCGACTGCGTGCCCCCCGCCTGCATGGCGAGCATGCTCGAGACCATTGCCATCATATCCATACGCAAGACTCCTCAACCCGGAGGAACCCTACCCGGCGCTGGTTAACGAATGCTGGAGGTTAGTGAAAGGGCGCGCGGCCAAGCAACTCCGGCCGTCATACGCGGGCTTGACCCGCGTATCCATCTAACTTCGTAAAACTCTTTTCTGAGGGATGGATTGCCGGGTCAAGCCCGGCAATGACGAGGCCTTACCGCGTCGGGACCGGCTTGTCGCCGCGGTAGTCGTAGAAGCCGCGCTGGGTTTTGCGGCCGAGCCAGCCAGCCTCGACGTATTTCACCAGCAGCGGGCACGGCCGG
>JBJMTR010000177.1:0-3143 GCA_045811565.1 Bradyrhizobium sp. | reverse complement strand
TGATCTGCATCGAATCAGGCATGTCGATCGAAGTCGCCTTTCGCAAGGTGTCCACCGAGATCGCCTCCCAATCGGTGGCACTGTCGGAGGAGTTCACGCTCACCACCGCCGAATTGTCCTATCTGCAGGACCGCAAGGTGGCGTACGAAAACCTCGCGATCCGCACCGGCCTCGAAGGCGTTAAATCGGTCTGCCTGGCCTTGCAGCAATCCGAACGATACGGAACGCCGCTCGGTCAGAGCTTGCGCGTCATGGCGCAGGAGAACCGCGACATGCGCATGAATGAGGCCGAGAAAAAGGCGGCGTCGCTACCGCCGAAACTGACGGTGCCGATGATTCTGTTCTTCCTGCCATGCCTGTTCATCGTCATTCTCGGGCCGAGCTACATCAAGGTCATGGCGACGATGCACTGACGCTTCTGGGCTGACCCTTGTTGGGCGCTCCTGAGGCGAACGGTATCACCGGCTATTCGCATGGGGCTTTCGCAAGGTCTGCAGCGTGCGCTGAACCTTGCAGCGAGGTCTGTGCAGAACTGATCAGCCGCCTCGGCCGAGCGCGAGCACCGGCGCCGCTTTGGACGCCGAGCGCGGATTGTCCTTGCGGGTTAGCACGTCGCGCAAGTAGGCCACGTTCGCTGCCGCCTCTTCAGCCGGCAGGTCGGCTTTCACGATGCTTTCAGCCTCGGCGAAGCGGCCCTGCAGGCCGACGACCAAAGCCAGATTCTGTCGCACCCGCCCGTCGGCGCCGCTGTTGCCGTAGGCACGCCGCAGCATTTCCTCCGCTTTGGGAAGTTCGCGGGTCAGCATGTAGGAGAGGCCGAGATTGGACAGCACGGACGGCTCGTCCGGGACGATCTTCAGCGCGCTGGCGTAATAGCGGCGCGCTTCCTCGTGCTTGCCGAGCTTGTCGAGCGTGGTTCCCTGCACCGACAGGATGCGCCAGTCGGGATTGTCCGGCGAATGAGCCCGGCTGAGCACATCGAACGCGACCTGGGAATTGCCGTTGTCGGCGAGCGCGCGGCCATAAGCGGCGAGCAGCGCCTTGTTGCCGGGATGGGCGATGGTGGCCTGCTCGAGCACGGCGGCCGCCTGCGCGCGCTGCCCGGTGGCACGGAGCGCCTGGCCGTAGGCAAGGGCCACATCGACGTCCTTGGGGTTAGAGCGATAGCGTTCGCCATAGACTTCGACCGCACGGCGCGGATCCTCCGGCGCGGGTGCAGCTTTCGAGGTCAGCGATCCCGTCACGTCGGACATGGTCTGGCAGCCGCCAAGGCCTGCGGCCAACGCCGCCGTCAAGGCCGCGGATGCCAGATAGTGAGCAAGGCTGGATTGTCGACGCATGACACTTTGACTCACGATACCGGGTGAGTGGATCGAAGCGAATGTGCCAGCAATAGACTGTTAACCCTAACGTCCGGTTAATCGGCTGTTCTTTCGATGCTGCGTTCCGGCAGCGCGCCGCGCTTCGCATACCAGCTCGCCAGTCTTTGCGGTGGGGGCAGAGTGCTCAAGAGCGATAATCGTTTTGGTAAAGTTGCCGAACATTTTTGCGCCTTGGCCATTGAAGTCGCGCGAATATCCTGCAACCTCCTGGATATCGCCCTGCTTCATGAGGTGAGACAAGCATGCAATCTGTGTTCGAGACCGCGCCCACGGCTTCGGTCATTCCCATCACCTTCGTCACCAAGGCGACATGGGAAGCGGCGGGCAAGGAACTCCCCCGTGAGGCGCGGCGATTTGCCTCCGCCAACGACTTCACCGGCAAGCCCGGAAAATGCCTGACGCTGCCCTCGGCCGATGGCGGGATCGCGCAGGTGTTGTTCGGCCTCGAAGACGAGGCCAGCAAATCGCGTGATCTGTTCCGGCCCGGCGCATTACCGGGCCTGCTGCCGCCGGGCGTCTACCGCTTCGCCAATGCACCGCATGACGTCAGATTGGCTGCGCTTGCGTTTGCGCTCGGAAGCTATCGCTTCGGCCGTTATCGCAAGGCGGACCGACCCGACGTCCGGCTGGTGCCGCCTGACGGCATCGACGCCGCCGATATCATGCGGATGGTGCAAGCAGCACACCTCGCGCGCGACCTTATAAACACCCCGTCAAACGACATGGGACCGGCGGAGCTGGCGCAGGCGGCGCAACAGCTCGCGGCGCGGTTCGGCGCCCGTTTCAACTGCATCGTCGGCGACGAGTTGACGGATCGGAATTTTCCGCTGATCCATGCGGTCGGCATGGCCTCGACGCGCGCGCCGCGCCTGATCGATTTTTCCTGGGGTGATCCTTCTCATCCCAAGGTGACGCTGGTCGGCAAGGGCGTGTGTTTTGATACCGGCGGGCTCGACATCAAGCCGTCGAGCGGCATGCTGATCATGAAGAAGGACATGGGCGGGGCCGCCAACGTATTGGCGCTGGCGCAGATGGTGATGGACGCGAGGCTGAAAATCCGATTGCGGGTCTTGATCCCCGCGGTCGAGAACGCCGTCGCCGGCAACGCATTCCGCCCGCTCGACATCTTCAAGTCACGCAAGGGGCTTAACGTCGAGATCGGCAACACCGACGCCGAGGGACGGCTGGTGCTGGCCGACGCACTGGCATTCGCCGACGAAGAAAAACCCGAGCTGCTGATCGATCTGGGAACCCTGACCGGCGCGGCGCGGGTGGCGCTGGGTCCCGATTTACCGCCCTTTTACACCAATGATGAGACGCTGGCGCGGGACTTAGCGGCTCACGCTAAAGGGGAGAACGATCCTTTGTGGCGAATGCCGCTTTGGCCGGCTTACGATTCCTGGCTCGACTCAAAAGTCGCCGACATCAACAACGCGCCGTCGGGCAGCTTTGCCGGCTCGATCACCTGCGCGCTGTTCCTGCAGCGTTTCGTCGAGCACGCGAAGAGCTGGCTGCATGTCGATATCTACGGCTGGACGCCGTCAGCCAAGCCCGGGCGCCCCGAGGGCGGCGAATGCCAGGCCGCGCGCGCGATCTACAAATGCTTGAGCGAACGCTATGGATGATCCGCGCCTGACACCGGCACGGGGTGACCTCGCCGCGAAATATCTAGAAGGCAAAATCAAGGCTGCGCGCTTTGTTGCCGGCGAGGAATTCGAGATTGCCGGCGCTCTTGCGCCGCTGCGCGGGGCGCCGAGCGGC
>JBJMTR010000176.1:0-10117 GCA_045811565.1 Bradyrhizobium sp. | reverse complement strand
CGTCGCGCTGATCGCCGCGAGGCCCGACGGGGCGAGCCCGACACCGGCGCACGCCGGGCCCTCCAGCGCCATCAGAACATCCTGCAGGGCGCGCGTGGTTGGCGTCCCGTGGCGGCCATACTGGTATTCGCCGCGATGGGCATGCAGGTCGTCTGCGGTCGGGTAGAGCACGGTCGAACCATGCACGACCGGCGGGTTGACGAAGCCTTTTTGCGCCTTGGTGTCGCGTCCTCCCGTGACCAGTCGGGTTTCGGCTCTTTGCGGATTGAACGGTCCGTCGTCGAAAAAACTCATGTGTTCGCCGTTACCCAAAATACCTTTTGCCGCAGCCGCGACGCATCGGATAGGCGGGTCGGGCCGTGTTTGTTACTAACAGGACACAGAAGAACGCCGTCAACCCCTTGACCCGGCTCGCCAGTCGTTCTGTGATGCAACCCAACTATCCAGTCGCCGCACGTTGAGGGGCCTGCCGCGACCTTCGATCCAATGCCTGGCCGAATTGCACGTCAAACTGCGGGTCAGATCGGCGTTTTGCCGCAAGGGATCAACGGGTTGGCCCGTTAACGTTTAAGGCGGACAACGAGCAATATTCCCGGACGACCCCTTGAAAGGCCCTCGACCATGAAACGCGTATCTCTGGTTGTTACCCTTGTCCTTGCCGCCGGCCTCTCGGCCCAGGCCGCCTCGGCGCAAACCCTGAAGACGGTCAAGGACCGGGGCATGCTGTCCTGCGGCGTCAGCCAGGGCTTGCCGGGTTTTTCTACCCCGGACGACAAGGGCAATTGGACCGGGCTTGACGTCGATGTCTGCCGCGCGGTGGCTGCGGCCATCTTCGGCGATGCGACCAAAGTCAAATTCGTGCCGTTATCGGCCAAGGACCGTTTCACCGCGCTGCAGTCGGGCGAAATCGACGTGCTCTCACGCAACACCACCTGGACGCTGTCGCGCGATACCTCCCTCGGCGCCAACTTTACCGGCGTGACCTACTATGACGGCCAAGGCTTTCTGGTGAAGAAGTCGTTGAAGGTCAATTCCGCGCTGGAACTGAACAGCGCCTCAGTCTGCGTGCAGACCGGCACCACGACGGAGCAGAATCTCGCCGACTACTTCAAGGGCAACAACATGAAGTATGAGGTGATCGCGTTCGGCACCGCCGACGAAACCGTCAAGGCCTATGAATCCGGACGCTGTGACGTCTTCACCTCTGACGTCTCGCAGCTCTATGCCGAGCGCCTGAAGCTCGCCAATCCCGCCGATCACGCGGTGCTTCCCGAGGTCATTTCCAAGGAGCCGCTAGGGCCGATGGTGCGCCACGGCGACGATCAGTGGTTCGACATCGTGAAGTGGACACTGTTTGCGATGATCGACGCCGAGGAGCTCGGCGTAACTCAAAAGAACGTCGACGAGATGGCGAAATCCGACAAGCCGGAACTGAAACGCGCGTTTGGCACCGACGGCAACCTCGGCGAACAGCTCGGCCTCACCAAAGACTGGATGTCGCGCATCGTGAAGGCCGTCGGCAATTACGGTGAATCCTTCGATCGCAACGTTGGCGCCGGCTCCAAGCTTGGTATCTCCCGTGGGCTCAACAATCTCTGGAATAAAGGCGGTATACAGTACGCTCCGCCGATCCGCTGATCACTGGCGGCGGCTGCTGCCATGGCCATCGAGCCCCGAAAACCACCGTCGCAGCTTGTTGCTAGACTGCAGCGCTCGCTCGGTGGCCGGGCAGGTTGGGGCGGCTTCGTCCTCCAGCTGCTGTTCGTCGCCGCGCTCGCTTGGATTTCGTACGAGATTGTGGCCAATGCCCGCGCCAATTTGCAGGCGCAGCGGATCACGGCCGGCTTCGGTTTCTTGCAGAATACCGCGGGTTTTGACGTCAGCCAGAACCTCATTCCCTATACGGGATCCGACACCTATACCCGCGTATTCCTGGTCGGTCTGCTGAATACGTTATTGGTCTCGGTAATTGGCATTTTCTTCGCCACTCTGATCGGCTTCATCGTTGCCCTGGGGAGGTTGTCGCCGAACTGGCTGTTGTCGCGTATCTCCGGCGGCTACGTCGAACTGATCCGCAACCTGCCGCTGCTGTTCCAGATCCTGTTCTGGTATCTCGCGGTGCTCGCCGCACTGCCCAATCCCCGGCAAGGCATTTCGCTGTTCGGCAGCTTCTTTCTCAGCAATCGCGGATTGGTAATTCCCAAACCTGTCGGCAATCCCGGGTTCGAGCCGTTTGTCGCGGCCGGGCTGATTGCAATCGTCGCCGCGATGGTGTTGTGGCGCTATGCGCGCCGCCAATTGTTCCAACACGGCAAGGTGATCAGGGTCTGGCCCTACGTGCTGGGCTTGGTGATCGGGTTACCGTTGGTGACGGCGCTGATCTTTGGCGCGCCGGTGACATTTGAAATACCGGTGCTCAGGGGCTTCAACTTCGCCGGCGGCTCCCGCGTCATTCCTGAATTCGTCGCGCTCACGCTGGCGCTGTCACTGTATACAGCGGCCTTTATTGCCGAGATCGTGCGCGCCGGAATTCTGTCCGTTCACAAAGGACAGATGGAAGCCGGCTCCTCGCTTGGGCTGCAGCGCGGCTCGGTGTTGCGGCTGATCGTGATACCGCAGGCGTTGCGCGTGATCCTGCCACCGCTCACCAACCAGTATCTCAACCTCACCAAGAACTCCTCCCTCGCGGTCGCGATCGGTTATCCTGATCTGGTCTCGGTCTTCGCAGGAACGACGCTCAGCCAGACCGGGCAGGCGATCGAGATCATCGGCATCACCATGGGCGTCTACCTCCTGATCTCGGTGGTCACCAGCGCGATCATGAGTTTCTACGGATGGCAGATCGGCCGGAGCATGAACGGATGAGCGATATCGCGGCTTCATCTTTCGTACGGCAGGACCTCGTTCCCAAGCGCCCGGCGCCGGTGAAGACTACTGGCTTGGTCGGCTTCCTGCGCACTCGGCTGTTCAATTCGCCGACGAATGTCCTGATCACGACGGTTAGCGTATTGTTGCTGTGGTTCATCGTCTTCCCCGCGATAAAATTCCTGCTGGTCGACGCGGTCTGGAGCGGCAACGATCGCACCGCGTGCCTCGCTGAAAACGTCGGGCACACGGTCGGCGCCTGCTGGCCGTTCGTGCAGGCGAAGTTTTCCCAGTTCATCTATGGATTCTATCCGGAGGCGGAACGCTGGCGGGTCAATCTGACCTTCATCCTGGCTGCCGTGCTGCTGTTGCCGCTGTTGATTCCGCGGCTGCCGGCCAAGGGCATCAACGCCGGCCTGTTTTTTCTCGCGCTTCCCATCATCGCCTTCTTCCTGTTGCATGGCGGCGGGCTCGACGGTTTTGGCGTAAGCTGGACCTCATGGCTGTTATCGGGCTTCAACGACAGCATCGGCGAAGGTGGACGGAAGCTGGCGGCCGCCGGCGGGAACACGGCCGTGATCGGACCGCTGCTGTGGGTGCTCGGCAAGCTGATCGTCGTGATCAGCACCGTCATTTCCTGGCTGATCTGGCCGCTGACCTGGGCGCGCGAGCAGATTCAGACAGCGACCCATCCGGTGTGGATCGATTTTGCGCTGACCACGGCGATCCTGTCGCTCCTGCTGTTCTTCCTGGCTGGCGGCATCCGCAGCGGCTGGCGCGCGCTCATCGTCAGCCTGGGGATCTTTGCGGGCATTGGCCTCGTGATCGCGGCCATGAAGCTCGACCGCGGCGGCTTCCCAATCGTCGACACCAGACTGTGGGGCGGCCTGCTGGTGACGCTGGTGGTTTCGGTCACAGGCATCGTTGCGTCGATGCCGGTCGGCATCGCACTGGCGCTCGGCCGGCGGTCGACGATCCCGCTGATCCGGATCTTTTCCATCGCGTTCATCGAGTTCTGGCGCGGCGTGCCACTGATCACGGTGCTGTTCTTCGCCACCTACATGCTCCCGCTGTTCGTTCCGACCGGGTTCACGATCGACGGATTGGTGCGCGCCTTGATTGGCATCGCGCTGTTCGCGGGCGCCTATCAGGCCGAGGTCATCCGCGGCGGATTGCAGGCGATCCCGCGCGGGCAGGGAGAGGCGGCGAGCGCGCTGGGCCTGTCCTGGTCAAAGACCACGGCGCTGATCGTGATGCCGCAGGCGCTGCGCCACGTCATCCCCGGCCTCGTCAACAGCTTCATTGCTCTGTTCAAGGACACCTCACTGGTGTCGATCGTCGCGCTGTTCGATCTTCTTGGACAGCTCAGGGCATCCTTCAGCGATCCGGCTTGGGCTACACCAACGACCCTGTTCACGGGATTCGCCTTCACCGGGATTATCTACTTCATCTTCTGCTTTGGCATGTCGCGTTATTCGCTGTTCGTCGAGAACAGGCTAAACGCGCATCGCCGCAATTGAGTGCAGCACCATGACCACAGACCCGATCGTCAGCATCAACGGCCTCAATAAATGGTACGGCGAGTTTCACGTGCTGCGCGACATCAACCTCGATGTCGGCAGGGGCGAGCGCATCGTAATCTGCGGTCCTTCGGGTTCGGGCAAATCGACCCTGATCCGCTGCATCAATGCGCTGGAGGAATTCCAGGAAGGCGAGATCGTCGTCGATGGCATCGAGCTGGGCCCAAATTTGCGGCGCGTCGATGAAGTTCGACGCGAAGTAGGCATGGTGTTCCAGAGCTTCAACCTGTTTCCGCATTTGACCGTGCTCGACAATTGCACGCTGGCGCCGATCTGGGTGCGCAATATCCCGAAGAAGGACGCAGAAGCCACCGCGATGAAATTCCTGGACCGGGTAAAGATCCCGCATCAGGCCAACAAATATCCGGGCCAAATGTCAGGCGGCCAGCAGCAGCGCGTGGCGATTGCGCGCGCGCTTACCATGAACCCGAAAGTGATGCTGTTCGACGAGCCGACCTCGGCGCTCGATCCTGAAATGGTCAAGGAAGTGCTCGACACCATGGTCGATCTCGCCAGGGAGGGCATGACCATGCTGGTGGTCACCCACGAAATGGGCTTTGCGCGGGAAGTCGCCAACCGCGTCGTATTCATGGATGCCGGGCAGATCATCGAATCGAACACGCCGGAAAACTTCTTCGCCAATCCGCAGCACACGCGGACGAAGCTGTTCCTGAGCCAGATTTTGCGGTGAGCCGCCCCTCACGGTGAGGAGCGCGCTGTTGCGCGCCTCTCGAACCATGCAGGCCCCGTCGCCCATCCTTCGAGACGCGGCCAAGTGGCCGTTTTTCAGTCAGGATGAGGGCCGTGATCTCTGCGCTCACAGCTTCTGGAACGGCACCTCGATCTTGGTCCGCTTCTCCAGCCATGCCGGCACCGGCAGGTTCTTGGAGCGCATGAAGTCCGGATTGAACAGCTTTGACTGATAGCGGTTTCCGGAATCGGCGAGGATGGTCACGATCGTCTTGCCGGGCCCGAGCTGTTTTGCGAGGCGTATGGCGCCGGCGACATTGATGCCGGTCGAGCCGCCGAGACAGAGGCCTTCGTGCTCGAGTAGCTCATAAATCACCGGCACAGCTTCCTCGTCCGGAATCAAATAGGCGTCATCGACCTCCGCGGTTTCGATCACGGGCGTAACGCGCCCGAGCCCGATGCCTTCGGTGATCGACCCTCCCGGCGTCGTCTTGGGCTCGCCATGTTTGAATAATTCGTACATCGCAGCGCCGTGCGGATCGGCACAGGCGATGACGATTCCCTTGTTCTTTTCCTTTAGGAACCGGCTCGCGCCCGCCAGCGTGCCGCCGGTGCCGACCGAGCAGATGAAGCCGTCGACCTTGCCGCCGGTATCCCGCCAGATTTCCGGGCCGGTCGACTCGTAATGCGCCTTGGCGTTATCCAGATTATTCCACTGATCGGCGAACAACACCCCGTTTGGCTCGCTCTTGCGCAACTGATCCGCCAACCGTTTTCCGACGTGCTGGTAGTTGTTCGGATTGGAGTAGGGCAGCGCCGGCACTTCGACCAATTCGGCGCCGCACAGCCGCAGCATGTCCTTCTTTTCCTGGCTCTGGGTGTCCGGAATGACGATCAATGTCCGGTAACCGCGCGCGCTCGCCACGACTGCAAGGCCGATACCGGTATTGCCGGCGGTCGCCTCCACCACCAGCCCGCCGGACTTGAGGTCACCGCGCTTTTCGGCCTCCAGGATCATCCATTTACCGGCGCGGTCTTTCACCGACTGACCGGGATTCATGAATTCGGCCTTGCCCAGAATGGTGCAGCCTGTCTCTTCCGAGGCGCGCTTCAACTTGATGAGAGGCGTATTGCCGATCGCTTCGACGACGTCATTGTTGATGGTCATGTCAGGGGATCTTTGCCGGTCCGTTGTCAAGTCAGGCGCGACCCTAGAGCGCGATCAGTGAAAGTGGAAGCCGGTTTTGCGCCTGATCGCGCTCTAATTAGCTAAGAGCGCATGATCCAATCGCCAAACCGCGCACACCCAGGCCGCCGCGTTGCCGGCGATTCGGCTCCGATAATTGCAAATACACATTTCCTGCCTTTTGCCCGTTCGAAGGCCGCCGGGCTCTGGCTCAGGCAAGCGGCTCCTTCGGCTAGACCTTTCACAACATGAAATCTTGGTAAGCGTGGCGCAATCCAGCAACGTGTCAATTTCAAGAAAACCCAACAAAATTGGGGCTAAGTGCGAAATCCGGGCGGCCGATGGCATTCCTTAATCAACAGGCCGGCGGAGCAACGGGGCTGTCCGCGCGTCGTCCCCCCGGTTAATATGATCCTTCGGTTCCAACGGAAGCATCACCTTCGTGAACGTCTCGCAGACCATCCCTGAAAGCGTTGTTCGCGCATCGCGGCGGGATTTTTTGTCCGGCGGAGAACGGGAGTGACCCAGTGTATTCCGGGGACTGCCGTCGAAGGCCTCTGCGGTCTCGCTCGCCGCGGCGTTGGCCTCGCTCCCCGCTGGGGCGGCCTGATGCGATCGCTTGCGGCGCTTGCCATCCTCGCGAGCTCCGCAGGCTGCATCCTGACCAAGGATCTTCCGGATCCCGCGCTTGATATTCCGGATGGCTACAAGGCGGCCAGACTGACGAAGCCGAAGGATGCGCCGCCCACGCTGGACTGGTGGCGCGGTTTTCGGTCGCGGGAGCTGACCGATCTGATGGAGGAAGCCCAGACGGTCAATCTCGACATTGCCGCGGCCACTGCGCGATTCATGCAGGCCGACGCGCAAGCACGCATCGCCGGCGCGGCATTGCTGCCGAGCCTTTCCGGGAGCGGCCAGGAAAGCTACTCCCGCACCTCAGGCTCGAGTGCAAGCGGGCTGTCCATCGGCGGGAGGGAGGTCGTCAACTACACGGCCTCGTTGAGCGCCAGCTATCAGCTCGATTTCTGGGGACAGAATCGCGACGCCGCACAGGCCGCCGAAGAGACTTCAGTCGCCAACCGGTTCGATCGCGACGTGGTGGCGTTGACCACGCTGACGACTGTCGCCAACGCCTATTTTCAGGTGCTGGCCTCGCAGGACCGGATTCGCACCGCCGAGCGCAACATCGCCAGCGCCGAGCGCATCCTCAACGCCATCAAGGACCGCTTCAAGGCCGGCACGGGTACTGACCTCGACGTCGCGCAGCAGGAAAGCGTTTTGGCCAACCAACGCGCGCTGGTCCCGCCGCTGCGGCAAACGCTGGACCAGAACATCAACGCGCTGGCGACACTGGTTTCACGGCCGCCGGAAGCTGTCCGTGTTACTGGCGGCTCGCTCAACCAGATCGGCATTCCCCGGGTGACGCCGGGCCTGCCATCGGAATTGCTGACGCAGCGTCCGGATATCAGGCGACAGGAAGCGCAGCTTGCTTCGGCCACGGCAAATGTCGGCAGTGCCCGCGCACAATTTTTTCCGAGCATTCAATTGACCGGGCAGGGCGGCTACCAGAGTTCAGCACTATCGGCATTGTTTCAGCCCCATGCGGCGTTCTTTAGCCTGGTCGGCAGCGCCACGCAGCCCATCTTCGACGGTGGAAGAATCCTCGGCAATTTCGAATTCACCAAGGCCCGGCAGGACGAACTGCTGCAGACCTATCGCAAAACGGTAGTGCAGGCATTCGCCGACGTCGACAACGCGCTGATGTCGATCCGCCAGACCACCATCAAGCTGCGGCTGCAGCGCGAGGTGGTGGCGGCTTCAAGACGGGCCTTTCAATTGTCCGAGCAACAGCTGCACGCCGGAACTGCCGACATCGTAACTGTGCTAAATACGCAATTGACGTTATTCCAGGCCGAAGATGCGCTGTGGCAGGCCCAATTGGCCCGACTGCTCGCGATCGTCAGCCTTTATCAGGCGCTGGGGGGCGGCTGGGAGCCAAGGATGGAAAGGCCGGTCGATGCTCTTTAAGCCGGAATTGAAGGACAGCGCGAAGGTCGGCGGCAAGCGCGTCGTGCGCAGCCTTGGCCGCCGCGTCGTGTCGCTCACGATCACGCTCTTGATCCTGGGCGGGCTCGGCTACATCGGCTGGACCGCGTTCCAGCAAAAGCAAAACGGCAATCGCAATGCCCGGCCCGATCTTCCGGTGCCGGTGCTGGCCGCAACGCCGCGCGTGCAGGATGTGCCGGTCTATCTCGACGGCGTCGGCTCAGTCCGCGCGCTGAACAATGTGATTGTGCGGGCTCAGGTCGACGGCAAATTGATCGCGGTGAATTTCGTCGAGGGACAAGACGTCAAGAAGGACGATGTGCTCGGCGAGATCGATCCCGTGATCTACCAGGCGCAGTACGATCAGGCGGTGGCAAAAAAGGCCCAGGATGAGGCGCAGCTCGCCAACCAACGCCTCGATCTGGCACGCTATCAGCAACTTGCGGCATCCAACGCCGGCTCGAAGCAGCAGTACGATACCCAGAAGGCGGTCGTCGCGCAGCAGGAAGCGCTGGTCAAGGCCGATCAGGCCGCGATCGACAACGCGGCGGCTACCCTTGGCTACACCAAGATCATTGCGCCGTTGTCGGGCCGCGCCGGCCTGCGTCAGGTCGACCAGGGAAACATCATTCACGCTGCGGACGCGACCGGTCTCGTCATCATCACCCAGCTTCAGCCGATCGCGGTGCAGTTCAGCCTGCCGCAGCAACAGATCGTGCGGGTCAACGCCGCCTCCGCCAAGGGTACGCTGGCCGTCGATGTCTTCGGCAATGATGGAACGACCGTCATCGATACTGGCAAATTGACCGGCATCGACAACCAGGTCGATCCGACCACCGGCACGCTGAAGCTGAAGGCCGAGTTTCCGAACGGCAATTTCCAGCTATGGCCGGGACAATTCGTCAACGTCCGCCTCAAGGTCGATACGCTCCAAAAGGCCATCGTGGTGCCGACCTCGGCAGTTCAGCGCGGCCCTGCGGGTACGTTCAGCTATGTGATCGGCGATGGCGATATCGTAACGGCAAAACCGGTCGTGGTGACGCAGCAGAACGAACACGATGCGGTAGTTGCGAGCGGACTGTCGACCTCGGACCGCGTGGTCACGACCGGCTTCGCCAATCTGTCCGACGGCGCCAAGATTGTGGTCGGCAAGGATGATGCGGCGCCAACCGCCGATCTCGCGCCGCGCAAGCGCGGCCGGACGCCGCAGGCCAAGGACGGGGCGGCGAAAGAGGGCCAAGCCAAGGAGGGGCAAGGCAAAGACGTTCAAGCCAAGGACGGCGAGCGCCGCGGCAAGCGCGGCGAGGGCGATCTGAAGGGTCAAATCGGACCCGCGTCAGGGAGCGAGCAGTCGGGCGGCGCAGCGAAGTCGCAGCCATGACCCAAAGCAATGGCTTGCCTTCACTTTGGTACCTGACTTCGCAACGATGAGTACGCAAAACCATGGGCGTCTCTGAACCTTTCATCCGCCGGCCGATCGCGACCTCGCTGCTCGGGATCGCGCTGTTGATCGGCGGCGCGCTGGGTTACTGGGCGCTCCCGGTATCGGCACTGCCGCAGGTCGATTTCCCGACGGTGCAGGTGACGACGCAATTGCCGGGCGCCAGCCCCGACGTGATCGCCTCGCTGATCACCGCGCCGCTGGAACGCCAGCTCGGTCAAATCCCGTCGCTGTCGTCGATGAACTCGACGAGCTCGTTCGGCGTCAGCCAGATTTGTGTTCTGTTGTTTGTCTTTTTGGTAATGTTTG
>JBJMTR010000175.1:0-3256 GCA_045811565.1 Bradyrhizobium sp. | reverse complement strand
GCGGCCGACGCCGATGGACCCGCCCGCGCCCGTTACGTTCTCGATCAGGACCGCTTCGCCGAGCGTCACCTTCATGCGCTCGGCGAGAATCCGCGCCATCGCGTCAGACGGGCCACCCGCGGAGAACGGCACGATGATGGTGATGGGACGCGAGGGATAATTCTCGGCGAGCGCGGCGCCGGCGAATGCGACTATTGCAAGCGCCGCCAGAATCGTCTTTCGCATCACGTGCTCCATCAAGGCCGCGCGAAATCACAACCTCGCATAGTCGATCGGCTGATGACGATCGAGCGTGCGCGTGACCGGCGGCAGCGGATATTTAAGCCCTGTCGCGCAATTGAACAGCATCACGCGGTCATTTTTCGTCACCCGGCCGTCGGCAAGGCTTTGCTTGTAGGCGGCGTAGGTCGCGGCGCCCTCCGGGCAGAGCAACAAGCCTTCCTCGCGCGCGACTTCGTTGAGCGCAGCAGAAATCTTCTCATCTTCCACCGCAATCGCGAAGCCTTTGCTCTCGCGCACCGCGCGGAGGATCAGAAAATCTCCGATCGCCTGCGGCACGCGAATGCCTGAGGCGATCGTGTGGGCGTCTTCCCAGCGCGCCGCATGCTCGGTGCCATTTTCAAAGGCGCGCACCATCGGCGCGCAGCCGGATGCCTGCACCGCCACCATGCGCGGGCGTTTCGAGCCGATGAAGCCGATGGCCTCGAGTTCGGCGAATGCCTTCCACATGCCGATCAGACCGGTGCCGCCGCCGGTCGGATAGAAGATCACGTCGGGCACGTCCCAGCCGAGCTGCTCGGCGAGCTCCAGCCCCATCGTCTTCTTGCCCTCGATCCGGTACGGCTCCTTCAGCGTCGAGGTATCGAACCAGCCCGCTTTTGCCTTCCCCTCGCCGACGATTTTGCCGCAATCGTCGATCAATCCGTTGACGCGGTAGACGGTCGCGCCCTGCAGCTCGATCTCGCTGACATTCACTTCCGGCGTATCTGCGGGGCAGAAGATCGTGGTCTTGATGCCGCAGGAGGTCGCATACGCCGCGAGCGCCGCGCCGGCATTACCATTGGTCGGCATCGCCATGTGCTTGATGCCGAGCGCCTTGCCCATCGATACCGCCATCACGAGGCCCCGCGCCTTGAACGAACCGGTCGGCAGCCGCCCCTCGTCTTTGACGATGATCTCGCCGCCGCCGAGTTTCTTCCCGAGCTTGGGCAGCCGGATCAGCGGTGTCGTGACTTCGCCGAGGCTGACGATATCTGCGGTTTTCCGCACCGGCAGCATCTCGCGATAGCGCCACATATCGGCAGGCCGCGCCTTGAGCGCATCCTTGGTCAGCGCCTTCTTCACGCCGGCGAGGTCATAGCGCACCAGCAGCGGCTTGCCGGCTTTCGAGAGGTTGTGGACCTCGTCGGCGGCATAGCGATCGCCTTCCATCGCGCATTCGAGATGGGTCACGAACGTGGGACGCTCGATCGTCAGATTGTCATTGTCTTTCACGATTCTGCTTTCTTCCTGCACCAACACATTGGAGGCCAATCTTTCCGTCATTGCCGGGCTCGCCGGCCTCGCTAAGCTTCGCCGGCCCAACACTGGAGCGCCCGGCGAAGCCTTAGCGCAGCCGGACCCGGCAAATCTATCGACTTCGACCAAAGAACTTCTTTTTGATGGATGCGCGGGTCAAGCCCACGCATGACGAGTTGGGGATCAGTTAAATGTTCAGCACGCGCCCATAGGCATCGAGCACCGCTTCCTTCATCATCTCCGACAACGTCGGATGCGGGAAGACGGTATGCATCAACTCTTCTTCCGTGGTCTCGAGGTTCATCGCGACCACGTAACCCTGGATCAGTTCGGTCACTTCGGCGCCAATCATATGCGCACCCAAGAGCTGGCCGGTTTTCTTGTCGAAGACGACCTTGACCAGGCCTTGATCCTCGCCAAGCGCAATCGCCTTGCCGTTGCCGACGAAGGGGAAGCGGCCGACGCGAATCTCGCGGCCGCCCTCTTTCGCTCTCGCTTCGGTCAAACCGACCGAGGCGACTTGAGGCTGGCAATAGGTGCAGCCGGGAATCAGGTCCTTGTCGATCGCATGCGGATGCAGGCCCTTGATGGCCTCGACGCAGATCACGCCCTCATGCTCGGCCTTGTGCGCCAGCATTGGAGGTCCCGCGACGTCGCCGATCGCATAAATGCCCGGCACACTGGTCTTGCCATAGCCGTCGACAACGACGACGCCGCGGTCGGTTTTGACGCCGAGCTTTTCCAAGCCAAGGTTCTCGATGTTGCCAACCACGCCGACGGCGGAGATCACCCGCTCGAATTCGACCGTCTGCGGCTTACTCTTGCCGTCGTCAATTGTCGCGACCACGCTGTCGCTGTTCTTCTCGAGCTTTGTCACTTTGGTTGAGGTGAGGATCTTGATGCCCTGCTTTTCGAACCGCTTGCGCGCCAATCCTGCGATCTCGGCGTCCTCGACCGGGAGAATCTGCGGCAGCACTTCGACCACCGTGACATCGGAACCCATGGTGTGGAAGAACGATGCGAACTCGATGCCGATCGCACCCGAGCCGACCACCAAGAGCGACTTCGGCATCCGATCCGGCACCATCGCCTCAAAATACGTCCAGACCAGCTTCTTGTCCGGCTCCAGTCCCGGCAGCACGCGCGGCCGCGCGCCGGTGGCAAGGATGATGTGTTTGGCCTGATAGGCGCCCTCGCCGAGCGCGCCTTTCGGCGCTTCAGCGGCGGATTTCTTCACTGTGATCTTGCCGGGCGCGTCGATCGACGCCTCACCCCAGATCACCGTGACCTTGTTCTTCTTCATCAGGAAGCCGACGCCATCATTGAGGCGTTTGGAGACCCCGCGCGAGCGCTGAACCACGGCCTTGGGATCGAAGCCGATTTTCTCCGCCGACAGCCCGTAATCCTTGGCGTGCTGCATGTAGTGAAAAATTTCCGCCGAGCGCAGCAGCGCCTTGGTCGGAATGCAGCCCCAGTTCAGGCAGATGCCGCCAAGATAGGATTTCTCGATGATCGCCGTCTTGAAGCCAAGCTGCGCTGCGCGGATCGCGGTCACGTAGCCGCCCGGCCCGGAGCCGATGATGATGATGTCGAAAGATGTGTCGGCCATGGTTACTTTGCCTCACGCATATTGGGCAACGCCGTTGCCGAACGACCAGTTTTCTTTGGCAACTTCGAGCAAATTGATGAATACGTCTTCCTTGCGCAGCCCAGGCTTTTGCGCGAGCAGTTCGACGAT
>JBJMTR010000174.1:0-5423 GCA_045811565.1 Bradyrhizobium sp. | reverse complement strand
CATCTCCGCTGATGTGCCCTTGGGCAGCCGCCGCAGGACATCGGAGAGGCGGTCATCGAGCAGCAGCATCGTAAAGCCGTGGACCAGTGACCAGGCGCGCACGATCGCTGCGGCCTGGTCGAGCGACAACGCTTCTTCCTCGATGCGCTCGTGACGGCTTTCGCCGATCGAGCCGGCGAGACCGGCGAAGGAGGCGGAGGCAGCCTCATGCAGCGAGGGCCGCGACATGTCGAGCCGCTCGGTGCGGAACATCAGCCCGTATATGCCGGGATGGGCCTGCGCATAGTCGACATAGGCTTTTGCCCGCGCCATTCCCTTCTCCATCGGCGTGGTGCCTCGGGCACCCGCGGCGATCATGGCTTCATTGAATTGCCGGAAACCGATCGCGGCAAGTTCGCTGACGAGACCGGTGAGGTCGCCGAAATGGTGGGTCGGCGCGGCATGCGAGACGCCGGCCTCGCGCGCCACCGCGCGCAGCGTCAACCCGGCGAGCCCGTCGCGCTCCAGCACGCGCTCGGCGGCCTTCAGCAAGGCATCACGCAGCGCGCCGTGGTGATACGGCGTCTCGCTGCTCGACCGGCGCCGCCGGCTGGCGGGCCTTTCCCCCGCGGCTTTTGCAGGCCTGCGGATTTTAGCCCCTGTTGGACGGCTCGCTTTGTTTTCTCTGATTCTTGCCATGCGAATCGTTATACGTCCCAATTTTTACAGTGTAAAGATTCTGCTTGACGACCGGGGCGGCACACGCTACTGGAATATTTACGCTGTAAAGATAAAGCAGGAGGGAGCGACGATGCTCGATAAAGTGGCGAGAAATTCAGCCAGAACCAATCTGGCGCCGATCCCTTTTGAATGCGACGCGCCGGTTCTCAAGGTAACCGGCGAATTGCCCCGCGAACTCAACGGCGTGCTCTATCGCAACGGCCCCAACCCGCAATTTGAGGCGCCGGGCGCGCATTGGTTCGTCGGCGACGGTATGCTGCACGCCTTCCATTTCGAGAATGGCCGCGCCAGCTATCGCAACCGCTGGATTCGCACGCCGAAATGGCAGGCCGAGCACGACGCGGGCCGCGCGCTGTTCGGCGGTTTTGGCCGCAAGCTGTCGGATGCACCCGCTTCGACCACCAGCGATGGTGGTGTCGCCAACACCAACATCATCTTTCACGCCGGTCGCCTGCTGGCGCTGGAAGAAGGCCATTTGCCGACCGAGATCGAGCCAGGCACGCTCAATCGCCTCGGCTATTGCGACTACAACGGCGCGATCGCCGGTCCCTTCACCGCGCATCCGAAGATCGATCCGGTCACTGGCGAGATGGTGTTCTTCGGCTACAACGCCGCCGGTCCGCTGACCCCTGCCCTCTCCTTCGGATCCGTCAATGCCTCCGGCGTGGTAACGCGGTTCGATCGCTTCGATGCGCCCTATGCCAGCATGGTGCACGACTTCATCGTCACCGAAAATCAGCTGCTGTTTCCGATCCTCCCGATCACCGGCAGCATGGAACGCGCGATGCGCGGCAAGCCGCCTTACACCTGGGAGCCGGAGAAAGGCGCCTATGTCGGTGTCATGAAGCGCAATGGTTCGGCCAGGGACATCATCTGGTTCCGCGCCGAGAGCTGCTACGTCTTCCATGTCATGAATGCGTGGGAAGAGGAGAGCCGCATCATCGCCGACGTCATGCAGTTCGAGGAAGCGCCGCTGTTCAGCCACCGGGACGGCTCGCCGACCGACCCGAACAAGAATCGCGCAAGGCTGTGCCGCTGGACCTTCGAGCTCTCGGGGAATACCGACCGCTTCACGCAAACCTATCTCGACGACATCGCTGGCGAATTCCCGCGCATCGACGATCGCCGCGCCGGTCTCAGGAGCGGCCACGGCTGGTACGCCTGCGCCAATCCGGACCTGCCGATGTTCGGCGCGCTGTCCGGCATCGTACATGTCGACGGCAACGGCAAGCGGCTCGGCAACTATCTGTTGCCTGCTGGCGACACGATTTCCGAGCCGGTATTCGTCGAGCGTGGCAGCGAGGCGCGCGAGGGCGACGGCTGGTTGCTCACGGTCGTCTGGCGCGCGCGCGAAAACCGCAGCGATCTCGCGGTGTTTAACGCGACCGATATCGAGGGCGGTCCGGTGGCGCTGGTGCATCTTGGCCATCGCGTGCCCGACGGCTTTCACGGCAATTGGGTCGGCGCGAACTGAAGGCCCTGTCCGCCGTCATTCCGGGGCAGCCCGAAGGGCTGAGCGGAATCCATACTCACGATCGTGGTTTCTCTGATGTGCAATTGCACATCAAAGCTCGCGACGCCGTCGCGCCCCGGAATGACGTAGCTTCGTATGGCCGAAATCCTGCGTAAGTAACTGAAATAAAATTGCTATCTATTGTTATTCCAGCACTTATTTTGACACTGTAAAGATTTTACTTGACGGCTCTCGTCCTCGCCTATACCGTATCTTTACGCTGTAAAGATTACCATAGGAAGCCCCCATGACAATCTTCCTGGTCCTCGCCCCCTACGGTGCCTTCGCTTCACTGATGGTAGTGGCCTCGGCTGCCGCCAGTCTGTTCGTCGGTGCTGCAATGTGCCTCGCCGTGATCGCGCTTGATGTGGCGTGCGGCCGCTCGGTAAAGATTCTCGGCCTCGGCTCGGTGATCACCTTCACGGCGGTGGGCGGCTATGTCGCATTTGTCGATTCCGCGCTGAGCACCACGGCCGTAAAATTCTTCGTCGATGCCGGAATTTTCCTGGTCTCTCTGCTTTCGATCGTGGCTCGCCGTCCCTTCACGCTGCAGTATGCGCGCGAAGTGGTCGATGCCGAGACTGCGCGGCAGCCGGGTTTCCTGCGCGCGAACTACATCATCACGTGGGCATGGACCGGCGCGGCGCTATTGATGATGATCGGCAACATCGCGATGCTCTATGTGCCGAACCTGCCGCTGTGGTCCGGCCTGCTGATTGCGTTCGCCGCCCGCAACAGTGCGGTCTATTTCACAAAATGGTATCCGCAGTATCGTAGGGCCAAATACGGAACTCACCCGCTCAGCGCACTGCCGGGCCCGCACTGAACAAGAATTCACGCGAACAGAGGACACGACGATGAAGAGCGTATTTGCCAGACTTGGGACTGACTTTCTCTCTACCATCGTCTTTCTCGTTATTTATTTCGCAACCGACAACGTGCTGCTGGCGACGGCCGTGGCGATCGCCGGCGCCATCGGCCAGGTGATCTATTCGCGCGTCAAGGGACAGCCGCTCAGCTTCATGACCTGGGCCAGCCTGGCACTGGTCATCGTGCTTGGCAGCGCGACGCTTTTGACCCACGACCCACGCTTCGTGCTGGCCAAGCCCGCCATCGGGCACTTTGCGGTCGGCATGATCATGCTCAAGCGCGGCTGGACGCTGCGCTACGTGCCGCCGATCGTCGCCGAGACCATTCCGGAATACGTGATCTTCGCGGGCTACGCCTGGGCCGTTCTGATGTTTGCGCTCGGAGCCGGCGTTATCGCGGTGGCGGCAACGGGGGACATGAAGCTGTGGGCGTTTTATGTATCGGTGGTCGCGCTGGGAGCGAAGCTCGCCGCCTTCGCCGTACAATATGTCGCATTTCGCATGCTCGTGACTAACCGGATTCGTGCCGCACAAGCCTGGATGCCGTAGCCTATCGGACGGTTGGGCTTACGCACCGAGATAGGCTATACCGCCCGCCAGACGTAGCGAGATTCAGAACCATGTCGGTTTTGCGCGCTGCCCTAGGGAGAGACGAATATGGCCGTGGACGGAAACTGGAACCTCGTCATGACGACGCCGATGGGCGAGCGCAAGGCGACGCTGTCCTTGAAGAACGCCGGAGGCACGCTGACCGGCACTCAAGGAGCGGAAGGCAATTCCACCGAGATTTTCGACGGCTCCGCCAGCGGCGACGACATCGCCTGGAAAGTCGCGATTACCAACCCGATGCCGCTGACGCTCGCCTTCACCGGAAAAATTTCCGGCGACAATATCGCGGGGGAAATGGGTATCGGCCCGATGGGCGCTTTTCCGTTCTCGGGGACGCGGGCGTAAGGGGATATGTCTCCACTCGTCATGGCCGGGCTTGACCCGGCCATCGATCAATCTTCAAAGAAGATGGATACGCGGGTCAAGCCCGCGTATGACGAATGAATATGCTGAAGCGGCGTTGCTCAAGCTTTCGTTCCGATCCCCTCATCCCAAGTTCAACCCCTTGAAGAAATCATTGCCCTTGTCGTCGATGATGATGAAGGCCGGGAAATCCACGACCTCGATGCGCCAGATCGCTTCCATGCCGAGTTCGGGATATTCGACCACCTCGACCTTCTTGATGCAGTGCTCGGCGAGGTTTGCCGCAGCACCGCCGATCGAGCCGAGATAGAAGCCGCCGTGCTTCTTGCAGGCCTCGCGCACCGCGACCGCGCGGTTGCCCTTGGCGACCATCACCATCGAACCGCCGGCGGCCTGGAACTGATCGACGAAAGAATCCATCCGCCCCGCTGTGGTCGGGCCGAAGGCGCCGGATGCGTAGCCATCCGGCGTCTTGGCGGGGCCGGCGTAATACACCGGATGGTTCTTGAAATAATCCGGTAGCGGTTCGCCCTTCTCCAGCCGCTCGCGCAATTTGGCGTGCGCTGAATCGCGCGCCACGATCATGGTGCCGGTCAGCGACAGCCGCGTCTTGATCGGGTGCTTTGAAAGCGTCGCAAGAATTTCCTTCATCGGCCGGTTAAGATCGATCTTGACGACCTCGCCGCCGAGCGACTGCTCGACTGCCGGCAGATACTGCGCCGGGTTATGCTCGAGCTCCTCGAGATAGACGCCTTCTCTGGTGATCTTGCCGAGCACCTGGCGGTCCGCCGAGCAGGACACGCCCAAGCCTATCGGCAACGACGCACCGTGCCGTGGCAGTCGTATCACCCGCACATCGTGACAAAAGTATTTTCCGCCGAACTGCGCGCCGACGCCGAGCGATTGGGTCATCTTGTGAATTTCCTGCTCCATCTCGAGATCGCGGAAGGCGTTGCCGTCGGCTGAGCCGTGGGTCGGCAGCGCGTCGAGATAGCGCGCGGAGGCGAGTTTTACGGTCTTCATGCAGAGTTCGGCCGAAGTGCCGCCGATCACGATTGCCAGGTGATAAGGGGGACACGCGGCGGTGCCGAGCGTCAATATCTTTTCCTTCAAAAACGCCAGCAGGCGATCCCTGGTCAGCACCGACGGGGTCGCCTGGTACAGAAAGCTCTTGTTGGCGGAACCGCCGCCCTTGGCCATGAACATGAACTTATAGGCGTTATCACCCTCGGCGTAGATCTCGCACTGCGCAGGCATGTTGTTGGCGGTGTTTTTTTCCTCATACATCGACAGCGGCGCGACCTGCGAATAACGCAGATTGCGGCGCAGATAGGCATCGCGCGCGCCTT
>JBJMTR010000173.1:0-5516 GCA_045811565.1 Bradyrhizobium sp. | reverse complement strand
TCTCACCCGCAGCAACACGCGTCCCAATGTCGGCGACGTCGTGCGGATCGTGCCCAACCACGTCTGCGTCGTCGTCAACATGATGGACGAGGTGGTGATGGTGCGTGGCGACGAGATTATCGGCACGCTACCGGTGGCGGCGCGCGGAAAACTGCGGTGACCTCATCTTGAGGGACGCGCCTTGGCGTCTCGAAGGATGCCACGCATGATTCGAGACGCGCAGCTTAGCTGCGCTCCTCACCATGAGGACCGAGCCATTTCAACGCGCCCCGTCCGGCCGCGGCGCCGGTGGCAAAGGACGCCTGCAGCAG
Source organism: Bradyrhizobium sp. (assembly GCA_045811565.1). Lineage (GTDB taxonomy): Bacteria > Pseudomonadota > Alphaproteobacteria > Rhizobiales > Xanthobacteraceae > Bradyrhizobium. Next base: position 5,205 of record JBJMTR010000173.1, on the reverse strand, counting down.
GTAGCCGCCGGTCGGCGCTTCCCAGTCCAGCATCTCGCCGGCGGCGAACACGCCGGGCAAGCGGCGGATCATGAAATCGGCGTCGAGCTCATCGAACGAAATTCCGCCCGCGGTGGAAATCGCGCGGCCGATCGGGGCGTCGCCGTTGAGATCGATCGGCACGGCGTTGATGAGATGAGCGAGATTGGAGGGCGGCAGTGACGATAGCGACGCGCCAGACGCTTTTGCGGCTTCCTGTAACAAGCCGATGGCGATCGGAGACAGCTGGGTCGCCTTGCGAAGGAAATTGGTGAATGATTGCTTGCCGCGCGGCGCGGCTAGTCGAGCCATCAGATCGTTGGGTTCAAAATCGGGCCGCAGCGCCATGTTCAACGTCGCCCGCCCTGCGCTAGTAATGGCCGCACGCAAATCCGCCGACAGCGCATAGATTGCACCGCCCTCGATACCGGCACGGGTAACGATCGCTTCGCCGCGCACGGTGTGCGCACCGAACGTCAGCGCAACGCCCTTGAGCGGCTGACCCTCAAACCGGTCGCGGAAGACTTCCGACCATGCAACAGCGAAACCACAATTGGCGGGCCTGAGCGGCGCCACGCACACACCTTTGGCCGTGAGCGGTTGCACCCACGATCCATCCGAGCCCAGTCGCGGCCAGCTTGCGCCGCCAAGCGCGAGCACAGTTGCACGGGCGTCGATGACATGCTGCCCGCCGGGAGTCTGGAAAAGCAATCGGCCGCGCTCATCCCAACCAATCCAGCGGTGGCGAAAGGCAAACTGCACGCCCGCACTGTCAAGCCGCCACAGCCAAGCGCGCAGCAACGGCGACGCCTTGAAGGCTTTCGGAAATACGCGGCCGCTGGAGCCGACAAAAGTCTCTTGCCCCAGTGCTTCGCTCCAATCGCGCAGCGCTTGCGGAGCAAACGCCTCGATCGCAGCCTTGAGGTGCGGCATCGCCTCGCGGTAGCGCGCGAGGAATTGCGGCAGTGCCTCGCTGTGCGTCAGGTTGAGCCCGCCGCGCCCGGCCATCAGGAACTTGCGGCCGGCCGACGGCATCGCATCGTACACCGTGACCCGGGCGCCGCCCTGCGCGAGCACTTCGGCCGCCATCAGGCCGGTCGGGCCGGCGCCGACGACGGCGGCCGACATCGTCAGAGCTTGATTCCCGCTCTCGCCGCGGCCTGGCCGACATATTTTTGCGTCTGCTCGAACGCGCCCTGCAGCGCCTTGGCCTTCGACATATCGGCGATCTCGGCAAAATGCGCGGCGATGGCGTCCGGCGTCCAGTCGGATTGGGCCAAGTTGAAGCCCTCGGTTTCCACGATCTTGATGACCGCGAACGAGCCTGCACCCGCGCCCATGATGGTCCGGGTCGGCGCGTCCTCGCTCAGCAGATATTCCACCGCGGGCGTGATCGCTTCCGGCTTCATCAATCCGAGCGCCTGCGGCGGCAGCAATTCCTCCGTCATCCGCGTCGCCGCCGTCGGCGAGATCGTGTTGACGCGGATGTCGTTCTTGCGGCCCTCTTCGGCCAGCACGTTCATCAGGCCGACCATGCCGGCTTTGGCGGCGCCATAATTGGCCTGACCGAAATTGCCGTACAGGCCCGACGAGGAGGTGGTGAGAACAATGCGGCCATAATTGCGCTCGCGCATGCCGTCCCACACCGCCTTGCAGCAGTAGAACGTGCCGACGAGATGAACATCGAGTACTTTCGCAAAATCGGCGACGTCCATTTTTGCAAATGATTTGTCGCGCAGAATGCCGGCATTGGCGCACAACAGATCGACACTGCCCCATTCTTTGGTGGCACGTTCGACCATCGCCTTGACCTGTCCGAACTTCGAGACGTCGGCGCCGTCGGCCATAGCGGTGCCGCCGGCCTTGCGGATTTCCTCGACCACGGTTTCGGCAGGCGTCAGCGACCCGCCGGTGCCGTCGCGAGCACCGCCGAAATCATTGACCACGACCTTTGCGCCGCGGCTCGCCAGCCCCAGCGCGTGCGCCCGTCCAAGACCATTGCCGGCGCCGGTGACGATGGCGACGCGTCCGTCAAACCTGATTGTCATGAGTGGAATTCCCGCATTCTCTGTCATGCTCGGGCAAAAGCGCGAAGCGCGTCTTCGCACAAATGACCCGGGCATCCATCTAAAGAAAACAATTGCTTTGACCAGTGATGGATCGCCGGGTCAAGGCCGCCAATGACGAGAGGGCCTAGGCGAAATAGATCAGCCCGATCCAATCGGCGACCAGCGCCGGCTTTTCCTCACCCTCGATCTCGACCGTTACATTGGTGCGCGATTGCAATTCCTTCGGCTTGCGCAGCTTGGCTTCCGCGAGCGTAAAACGGCCGCGGACGCGCGAGCCTGATCGTACCGGCGCGATGAAGCGCAATTTGTCAAAGCCGTAATTGACGCCCATGGTCGTGCCTTCGATGATTGGCATCACCTCGTAAGACATGATGCTCATCAGCGACATCGTCAGGAAGCCGTGCGCAACCGTGGTGCCGAACGCGGTCTCCTTCCTGGCTCTTTCAGGGTCGACGTGGATGAACTGATGGTCCTCGATCACATCCGCATAGAGGTTGATCCGCTTCTGGTCGATCAGATGCCATGACGAGACGCCGATCTCCTGGCCGACCATCTTCTGATAGGCTTCGAGCGAAACCGGCGGCTTCTTCCAGACTTCATTCATTCTCTAAGTCTCCGATCCCGTCCGCATCTTCTGCAGCTCCGGAAAATCCTCTTCGCGGAATTCGTAGCCGCGCAGTGCATCGGTGCGATTATCCTCATGTTCCAGACGGCGCAACTGCACGCGGCGGATTTTTCCCGAAATCGTCTTGGGCAGCTCGGTAACGAGCTCGACCTTGCGGACGCGCTTGAACGGCGCCAGCCGCGTGTGCAGATGCTTGAAGATCGACAGGGCGGTTTCCGGCGTGCGCTCCACGCCGGCGACGAGCAGCACATAAGCCTTCGGAATCGCAAGGCGGATCGGATCGGGGCTGGGAACGACAGCCGCTTCCGTAACCGATTCATGTTCAAGCAGCACGCTTTCCAGTTCGAACGGGCTGATCCGGTAATCGGACGATTTGAATACGTCGTCGGAGCGGCCGACAAAGGTCAGATATCCCTCCTCATCGGCGAACACGACATCACCGCTGCGGTAGAGATCACCATCGGCGCCACTCAATTTGCCGTCATCGCCTTGATAGCCCTGCATCAGGCCCGCGGGCCGCTCTGTGCCGAGCAAGAGGGTCACCTCGCCCTCCGTGGTCACGTGACCGTCGCCATCGGTGATCTGCACGTGATAACCGGGGAGCGGCCGGCCCATGGAGCCGATCTTCACCTTCTGGCCGGGCGAATTGCCGGCCAAAGCGGTGGTTTCGGTCTGGCCGTAACCGTCGCGGATGGTCAGGCGCCATGCGGCGCGCACCTGATCGATCACCTCGGGATTGAGCGGCTCACCAGCGCCACAGACTTCGCGAAGCGAGACCTTGAAAGTCGACAGCTTCTCCTGGATGAACAGCCGCCACACCGTCGGCGGCGCGCATAGCGTGGTCACGCCGCAGCGGCCGATAGTCGCGAGCAGGCCCTTGGCGTCGAAGCGCGGCTGGTTGACCACGAACACCGTGGCGCCGGCATTCCAGGGCGCGAAGAAACAGCTCCATGCATGTTTGGCCCAGCCCGGCGAGGAAATATTCAAGTGCACATCGCCCGGCTGCAGCCCGAGCCAGTACATCGTTGACAATCCGCCGACGGGATAGCTGCGCTGACTGTGCCGAACCAGTTTTGGTTTTGCCGTAGTGCCTGACGTGAAATACAGCAGCATCGGATCGTTGGCGTTGGTCGGGCCATCCGGCACAAATGTTTCGGAGGCGCTTGCCGCCTGCTCGAAGGGCAACCAGCCATCCTGCCCGGCCGTCGCGCCTACCACGATGCGCACAAGGCTTTCGCTGCCGAGGCCTGCAAATTTCGCGACCTGGTCCTGCGAGGCAACCACCACCCTCGCCCCGCCGCGATCGAGCCGGTCACGCAATTCGTCCGACGTCAGCAGCGTGGTCGCGGGAATCACGATCACGCCGAGCTTGATCGCCGCCAGCATGGTCTCCCACAGCGGAACGACGTTGCCGAGCAGCAGCAGGAGATGATCGCCGCGCTTCAATCCCTGCGCACGCAAGAAATTCGCCACCTGATTGGAACGGCGGGACAGTGCCGCGAAGGAGACCTTTGTCTCTTTGTTGCTGCCGGCATCGACGATCCACAGCGCCGGACGGTCGCGGCTGTCAGGATTGCGCGCAAGCTCCGCATCGAACCAGTCCAGCGCCCAGTTGAACGGCACCGGATCAGGCCAGCGGAATCCTTTCACCGCCGAATCGTAGTCGGTGCGGTGCTTAAGCAGAAAAGCGCGCGCTTCCTGAAAGGTGGTCATCTCAGGTCGTTCTCTCCACGCACATTATTAATTACCCAAGGGATGACGACCGTCATTTCCCGGCGAGACTCCTAACGTGCTGGATAATTCCGGAAAAGTCGACTCCTCCATGGCCGGCGGCGTCGAACGCCTGGTAAAGCTCCTGCGCGTGCTTGCCGAGCGGCGTCGCCGCGCCTGAGGCCCTGGCGGCGTCCTGCGCCAGCGTCAGATCCTTCACCATCAGAGCCGACGCGAAGCCGGGCTTATAGTCGTTGTTGGCCGGCGACGTCGGCACCGGGCCCGGTACCGGACAATACGATGTCAGCGCCCAGCATTGCCCCGACGAGGTCGAGGCGACATCGAACAACGCCTGGTGCGAAAGCCCGAGCTTTTCCGCGAGCGCAAATGCTTCGCCGACCGCGATCATGGAAACGCCCAGGATCATGTTGTTGCAGATCTTCGCCGCTTGCCCAGCGCCGGCGCCGCCGCAATGCACGATCTTCTTGCCCATGTTTTCCAGTACCGGCTTGGCCGAGGCGAACGCCTTCTCCGCGCCGCCGCACATGAAGGTTAATGTCGCACCCTTGGCGCCGCCGGTACCGCCGGAGACCGGGGCATCGACCGACGCCATGCCGTGCTTCGCCGCCAGCGTATGCGCCTGCTTGGCGCTTTCGACATCAATGGTGGAGCAATCGATGATCAGCGCGCCCTTCTTCATCGACGGAACGACGTCGGTCCAGACAGACAGCACATGCTTGCCTGCCGGCAGCATGGTGATCGCGATGTCCGCGCCTTTTACCG
>JBJMTR010000172.1:0-3992 GCA_045811565.1 Bradyrhizobium sp. | reverse complement strand
TGGTCGATCCCGGTACCGCCTTCCTCGAACTATCGCCGTTGGCGGCCCACGGCCTCTATGGCGGCGACGTGCATTCGGCGAGCGTCATCACCGGCGTCGGACGAATCTCGGGGCGCGAATGCATCATCGTCGCCAATGATGCCACCATCAAGGGCGGCACCTACTACCCGATGACGGTGAAGAAGCATCTGCGGGCGCAGGATATCGCCCAGCAGAACAATCTGCCCTGCGTCTATATGGTGGATTCCGGCGGCGCCTTCCTGCCGATGCAGGACGAGATCTTTCCCGACGAGCGGCATTTCGGCCGCATCTTCTACAATCAGGCGCAGATGTCCGCGCAGGGCATCCCGCAGATTGCGATCGTAATGGGTTCCTGCACCGCCGGCGGCGCCTATGTTCCGGCGATGTCGGACGAGAGCATCATCGTGCGCAACCAGGGCACGATCTTCCTGGGCGGACCGCCGCTGGTGAAGGCGGCGACCGGCGAAGTGGTCACGGCCGAGGAGCTCGGCGGCGCCGACGTGCATTCGCGGCACTCCGGCGTCACCGATCATTACGCCCAGAACGATGCGCATGCGATCGGCATCGCGCGGCGGATCGTCGCCACGTTGAAGCAGCCGGCGCGTGCCGCACTCAGCATGCGCGAGCCGAGGGAGCCGTTGTTTCCGGCAGAGGAAATCTACGGCGTGGTTTCCGCCGACGGGCGCAAGCCGTTTGACGTGCATGACATCATCGCGCGGCTGGTCGATGGCTCGGAGTTTGATGAATTCAAGAAACTGTACGCTCAGACGCTGATCTGCGGTTTCGCCCATATCTGGGGCTGTCCGGTCGGCATCATCGCCAACAACGGCATTCTGTTCAGCGAGAGCGCGCTGAAGGGCGCGCATTTCATCGAGCTGTGCTGCCAGCGTAACATCCCGCTGGTGTTCCTGCAGAACATCACCGGCTTCATGGTCGGGAAGAAATATGAAGCCGGCGGTATCGCGCGCGATGGCGCCAAGCTGGTCACGGCGGTCGCCACCGCCAGCGTGCCGAAATTCACAGTGGTGATCGGCGGTTCCCATGGCGCCGGCAATTACGGCATGTGCGGTCGCTCCTACAGCCCGCGCTTCCTCTGGCTGTGGCCGAACGCGCGGATCTCGGTGATGGGCGGCGAGCAGGCCTCGATGGTGTTGAGCCAGGTTCGCCGCGATAATATCGAAGCCAAGGGCGACAGCTGGTCGGCGGAAGAGGAAGAGAAATTCCGTGCCCCGATCCGCGCGCAATATGAGCACCAGGGCAATCCATACTATGCGACTGCGCGGCTTTGGGATGACGGCGTGATCGATCCCGCCGACACCAGGCTGGTGCTCGGCCTCGGGCTGTCGGCCGCGTCCAATGCGCCGATCGAGCCCACAAAATTCGGCCTGTTCAGGATGTGACGATGGACCGCTCCAGGATGTACCGGCGCTTTCGCACCCTCCTGATCGCCAACCGCGGCGAGATCGCCTGCCGCGTGATCCGCACCGCAAAAGCGATGGGCCTGCGCACGGTCGCTGTCTACTCCGAAGCCGACCGCGACGCCATGCATGTCGCGCTGGCCGATGAAGCCGTGCTGCTCGGACCGGCGCGGGCGAGCGACAGCTATCTCAACATCGAGCGGCTGACCGCAGCGGCCCGCGAGAACGGCGCCGAGGCGGTGCATCCCGGCTACGGGTTCTTGTCGGAGAATGCCGGGTTTGCCCAAGCCTGCGCGGATGCCGGATTGGTTTTCGTCGGCCCTACCGCCGCGATGATGACCGCGATGGGTTCCAAGTCGGGCTCCAAAGCGCTGATGGAGAAGGCCGGCGTCCCGCTGGTCCCCGGCTATCACGGCGAAGCCCAAGACGAGGCGACGCTGGCGGAGGCCGCCGACAGGATCGGCTTCCCGGTGCTGGTGAAAGCGTCCGCCGGCGGCGGCGGCCGCGGCATGCGCGTGGTGAATTCGGCGGCCGAGCTTTCGGCTGCGATCGTCAGCGCCAAGCGCGAGGCCAAGGCAGCGTTCGGCGACGATCGCATGCTGATCGAAAAATTCGTCCAGAGTCCGCGCCATATCGAGGTCCAGATCGTCGGCGACAGCCATGGTAATCTGCTGTCGCTGTTCGAGCGCGAATGCACGCTGCAGCGGCGGCACCAGAAGGTGATCGAGGAAGCGCCGTCGCCAACGCTGAATGGCACGCAGCGCGAAGCCGTCTGCGCGGCCGCACGCAGGGCTGCCGCAGCGGTCAGCTATGTGGGCGCCGGCACCATCGAATTCGTCTCTGACGGAAAAGACGTTTTCTTCATCGAGATGAACACCCGTCTGCAGGTCGAGCATCCCGTGACCGAATTGATCACCGGCGTTGACCTCGTGGAATGGCAGCTCCGCGTCGCCTTCGGCGAGAAACTGCCGCTGGCGCAGAATGAGATCAAATTGAACGGCCACGCCATCGAGGCGCGGGTCTATGCGGAAAATCCGCAGAAAAACTTTATGCCGTCGGTCGGCCGTATCAAGACGTGGCGAACGCCTGAGGCCGTTGACGGCCTTCGCATCGATGCCGGTTATCGCGGCGGCGATGCAGTCTCGCCCTATTATGACGCCATGCTCGCAAAAGTGATCGCGTGGGCGCCGACGCGCGAAGTAGCCATCGACAAGCTCAACCGCGGGCTGGAGGAGACCGACGTCCGCGGCATCGTCACCAACATCCCGTTCCTGTCGGCGCTGGTGACGCATCCGGATGTGCGGGCGAACGCGATCGATACCGGTTTTATCGAACGCGAGCTGAAGAATTTGACGCCCGCGTCGAGAGCGCCCGATGATCTCGACCTTTGCGCAGCGGTCGCGGCCATCATGAACGAGGAACAGAAAGCCGCGCGAAAAGAGGCGCATTCGCCCTGGCAGACCTTGGGCTGGATGCCGGTCGGCCGGCGACAGCGGGTGTTTTCGTTGCGGCAGGGGCAGGCCGCCGAACAGAAGGTCACCCTGCAATATGGCAGGGGGCCATCGACGTTGTCAGTCGGCGAGCGCGAGTTCGTTTTTGGCTCCTCGCCCACCGATGGTGGGGGCTTTGATCTTACGCTAAACGGCATGAAATCTCGCGTCGTCGCGGTGATCGACGGCCACGAGCTTTATCTGCGCACCCGCAACGGCCGTTTTGAGCTGCATTGGGTCGATCCGTTCGGTGGGGAGACCGAAGAGCAGGTTGGCGAGGACAAGATCGTGGCGCCGTTGCCGGGTACGGTTGTGGCGCTCTTGGCCCAGGAGGGCGCGACGCTGGAAAAGGGCGCGGCGATCCTTACCCTCGAGGTCATGAAGATGGAGCAGACCTTGCGCGCGCCTTATGCCGGCGTATTGAAGAAGCTCAAATGCAAGGTCGGCGACATCGTCGGCGAGGGCGTCGAGCTCGCCGAAATCGAGCCGACGGCGGCCTGATGAGCGATACCGTCCGCATCGTCGAGGTCGGTCCGCGCGATGGCCTCCAGAACGAGAAGAGGCCGATCGGTGTTGCGGATCGGATCGCCTTCGTCGAGGCCCTGATCGGAGCGGGGCTGCACACCGTCGAGGTCGGCGCGTTCGTGTCAGCAAGGGCGATCCCTCAGATGGTGGGTTCGGACCAGGTGCTGCGTGGCGTCAGCCATCTCGCGGGCGAATTTCACGTGCTGGTGCCGAACGAAAAAGGCTATGAGGCGTCGCGCCAGGCCGGTGCCAAGGTGATCGCGGTGTTCGCCTCTGCTTCGGAGGGATTCTCGCGCGCCAATATCAATTGCTCGGTGGCGGAATCGATCGAGCGCTTCAAGCCGGTGCTGGCCCGCGCCAAAGCCGACGGGATCAAGGTGCGCGGCTATATCTCCTGCGTGCTCGGCTGCCCGTTTGATGGCGATGTGAAGCCACAGGCCGTCGTCGACGTCGCGGCCACTTTGTGGGACCTCGGCTGCTACGAGATCTCGCTCGGCGACACCATCGGCGTCGGCACACCTGTCAAGGCGCGGCAACT
>JBJMTR010000171.1:0-6724 GCA_045811565.1 Bradyrhizobium sp. | reverse complement strand
CGCCGCCGATCCGCCAGATGAACTCGATCGCGGGATTTGCGGCGACGGTCGCATGGTCGGGAAAGTCGCCATGACAGAGAAAAGCCTTGGCGCCGGAAGCACTGGCGAGATAGGCGACTTCATCGGGCATCAGGCGGAAATTGGTCGGCACCCACACCGCACCCAGCCGGAACGCCGCAAACATCGACCAGAACATCTCGTCGCAATTCTTGGAATGCACGAGGATGCGGTCGCCCTTGACCACGCCACGCGCGGCAAGTGCTGCCGCCAGCGCCGAGACCAGACCGTCGATCTCGCGCCACGTCCAGGATCGATTATTCCAGATGAAGCCGGCGCGGTCGCCGTGCCGGCGGGCATTTTGCGTCAGCATATGCGCGAGGTTCATCACCCGGCGCGACATCCGCGTCAGGCCGCCGCGCGGCGAAGGTGTGGCGATAGTGCCCATCGTTCGGTGCGTTTCCATTGCAGCTATTGTTCTCAGCAGATCCGACTTCGATAGTCATAACATCAATTTACCAGACAAGCCGAAGTTCGCCAGCAGCGAGAACAAGGCGGCCACGCCGAGGCACCGGTCGACGTCCCCGATCGAACTATGGGCAAACGAGAAGCCGTTACGCCGGGGATGGCGTCCGGCCGATGGATTTCAGGCTGGAAGAACCGGATGCCAAATCGTTGGCCGCAGAGCACCTGGAGGCCCACAGCCGGTGGCGCGACGGCGAACTCTGGTCGATCCGGCAAATGGCGCCGACCCCGTGAGGAACCGGGAGCTAATTCTTCGAGCAAGGCCCTGCCGGTCAAAGCCGGCACTCCGATCGCAGGAAATTATTGCGGGTGATCGGCCAGTTCCTGATCGCTCAGGCGCCAGTCCTGCCAGAGCTGAAGCGCACCCAGAAGCAGCACGATGCCACCGAGGGTGATATGCCAGATCCGGAGCATATCGTCGCCGGAATAGCCGAAGATGAAGGGTGAGGCCATCAGCCAGAGTCCCAGCGCGATTTCCGCAACTTCCTCCCAACGCTGCAGTGCGACATATTCAAGCTGGGCGAGGCCGAAGACCAGCATGCCGATCACGAACGTGTTGAGAATCATGACGCTGCGTTCGGAATCAACGACCTGGCTGGATTGCATGGGAAACCATGGCGACACCACGATCAGCACGCCAAGCAGCATGCCGAACCAGTCTTCCCAGGACCGATGCGTACTGAAGAAACGAAAGTCCGACATTGTAGACCTCCCATTAAAAGAGGCACACGTCAGCGGCCGGCGATCACGACACACTCCGATATCAAAACGACCGAGGCCGCATTCGGGGCGTATGTCTTGCAGAAAACGTAGGGCAGACCATACACGCTTGCAAGGCCGCTGATTGCGACTTTGCGCCGCCGCAGGTCTTAACCAGAGAGCCGCAGGGCGCGGCGAACGTCGTCAGGCGATACCAACGATGGGGATGCACCGGTGAATGGAAGCATGAGCGAGACAGTCGTCGACAATTCCAACCTCGGCCGTTACGAGCTCGCGGTCGAGGGCCATGTCGCCGCCGCCTATTACCAGAGATCAGGCGGCGTGATCACCTTTGTCCATACCGAAGTGCCGCCTGAGCTCGGGGGCAAGGGCGTCGGATCGAACTTGGTCAAGGGCGCGCTCGACCAGGTGCGAGCCGAGGGGCTGAAGGTGATTGCGGAATGCCCATTCGTCAAAGGCTGGGTCGAGAAACATCCCGATTATGCCGACCTGATGAAGGCTTAACCGCGTCACCGCGAGACCACCGGTCGCGTCAATGCGCGCCCGATGACACGCCTGGCCGAAGCAACCCTTCCCACCAGAATTTGAGCAATTCCAAGGACGATTTTGTCTTGGTCGCCGGTTTGCACCACCGGGTCCACGCGCTTAAATGAACAGGTAAATCATGTGGGAATGTCAGGCATGGGCAAGGTCCGCGACAACAAGGCGCAAAACCGTTTCGAACTCGACGTCGGAGATGCGGTTGCTTTTGCGAACTACCGACGGACACCATCGGCCGTGATCATCACCCACACCGAAACGCCCCGCGCGCTGCGCGGCCGTGGCATCGCTTCGGACCTCGTGAAGGGCGCACTCGAACTGATCCGCGCCGATGGGCGCAAGGTCATCGCCGGCTGCGGGTTCGTGGTGGACTACTTACACCAGCATCCCGAGTTTGCAGATTTGACCGGGTAAGTTCGCGCGCTTGCCTCATCCCGGCCTTGAGCCGGGACCCATACTCGGTGTCATCAAATGTTGCGCGCGATGTTAGACCGCATCGGGCAACACCCTCGCCCATCTCCAGCTTTCGTGGTCATGGGGCCCCGCTGTCGCGGGGGCGACGGTGGAATTTGTGGCGCGAAGAATAACCTGTCACACAATCCGGATCGACATATCGGGCAGGCCCTGGAGCTTGCACAACAGCACGTCGCCCTTCACCACCGGGCCGACATTTTCCGGCGTGCCGGAATAGATGATATCACCGGCCCTCAGCTCAAAAGCTTGGGAGAGCTTTGCGATTTGCTCGGCGACGCTCCAGATCATGTTCTGCAGGTCCGAGCTTTGCTTGACCGTGCCGTTGATCGCTAGCGAGATCGCGCCCTTGGTGAAATGGCCGGTCTTTGTCGCCGGATGAATCGGACCGATCACCGCGGCGTGATCAAAGCTCTTGCCGATCTCCCAGGGCTTCTTTTCCGCCGCCATGCCGTTCTGCAGGTCGCGCCGCGTCATGTCGAGACCGAGCGCGTAGCCATAGACATGCTCGAGCGCCTTCTCCGAAGGAATGTCGGTGCCACCTGATTTCAGCGCCGCCACCAGCTCGACCTCATGGTGATAATTTTTCGTCAGCGACGGATAAGAATGATCGGCGACGGTGCCGACCGCGACGTTCTGGATAGCGTCCGTCGGCTTCTGGAAGAAGAACGGCGGCTCGCGAGTCGGATCGGAGCCGCGCTCGATCGCGTGCGCGGCGTAATTGCGTCCGATGCAATAGATGCGGCGGACCTGAAATACGTCGGTCTCGCCGACGATCGGGATCGTGGTCGCCGGCACCGGAAACATCGCTTTCGGACCGGCTTGCGCCTGGGCAGGAGCGGTTTGCGTGGCACCAGCCAGCGCCAGCGCGCCGCTGGCCAGAATAGTTCTGCGATCAATGTCACTCACAGGGCGTTCTCCTTCTTTCTTCGTTCATGATGAAAAAGGCCCGCGACAATGCGGGCCTTGGTTCACGTGCGCGGCAATCACATCAGTGCTTGATTTCCGGCGGCAGCTTGCCGCCATTGGCTGCGAGCTTCGCCATCACCTGCTTGTGCAGCCAGATGTTCATGGTGGCCGACTCGTTGGTATCGCCGCTATAGCCGAGCTCCTTGGCAAGCTCCTTGCGCGCGGCAAGGCTCGAATCGATGTCGAGCGCCTTCATCAGGTCGACGATCGAGGTGCGCCATTCCAGTTTTTCCTTCTTGGCCGCGACTGCCTTGTCCAGGATGGGAGCGACATCGACGGTCTGCGCCGGTGCTGCCGCAGGTGCCGCAGATCCAGCACCCGCGGCAGGAGCTGCGCCCGCAGCCGCTCCGCCAGCGGATGCAGCGGTTGCGTTGCCGCCAAAGATCGCGCTCATGATTTTTCCAAAAATGCTCATCGTTCGCTCCCAAGGACTTGCGATGGGGTGAATGCTCCGGCGGCACGTTTTGACCGGCAGCGCCTGGCCGGATCGCGCGCAGCTTACCCATCCACGCGCGATTTGCCAATCCGGACGAAGCGTGGTGACACTGTCCCTGCCTGGGAGTACGCTGAGGACTCAGTTCGCGACATGGCCAGTTCATACTCTCCTGTCTTCGCGTCTGGCCTGCTCGTGCTCATCTAGAGAAACGGTACGTTTGTGCCCTCTCTCGGGCGCAAAATGCGGCCGCCAGAGGGAGACAACGACCATGGCCACGCAATCTCGAGGCAATGTCATTCAAGGCAATGTCGCATCACTGACGCAGAGCGGACAAGACGCCGCGGCTGCGCCAGAGATTCGAACCATCGAACTCCCTGAGCTGCATCGCGCTTTGCGGCTCGGCTGGGAGGATTTCAAGGCGGTGCCAAGCCACGCCATTATCCTGTGCGTGATCTATCCCGTGCTCGGCCTGGTGCTGGCACGCATCGTGCTCGGTTATTCCGTGCTCCCGCTATTGTTTCCCCTCGCTGCGGGATTCGCGCTGCTCGGCCCGTTCGCGGCACTCGGTCTCTATGAGCTGAGCCGCCGTCGCGAGAGCGGAGAACAGCCGTCCGCATGGGATGCGGTGAACGTGCTGCGTTCGCCGTCGTTCGGCGCGATGCTTGGCCTCGGTGTCCTGTTGCTGGCGCTGTTCGTGACCTGGGTGGCGACCGCGCAGGCGATTTATGTCGCGGCATTCGGCTACGAAGGTGCGGCCGGGATGTCCGACTTCGCCAGCCGCGTACTAACTACGTCGCAAGGCTGGTGGTTGATCGTCGTCGGATGCGGCGTCGGCTTCTTGTTCGCGCTGGTCGCGCTCTGCATCAGCGTGGTGTCGTTCCCGATGATGCTCGACCGTCACGCCACGACTGGCGACGCCATGGTGACATCACTCCGCGCCGTCGCACGTAATCCGGTGCCGATGGCGGCGTGGGGATTGATCGTGGCGGGGCTGCTGGTTTTGGGATCGCTGCCATTCTTCGTTGGCCTCGCGGTCGTCATTCCGCTGCTCGGCCACGCCACCTGGCATCTCTACCGCGAGGTAGTTGTCAGGGATCCGAATGCACACCCAATCCCTCCGCGTCGGCGCGAACGCAAGCCCGCCGCCGATTTCCCCGCGAACCTGTTTCCGTGGCGGTGCAGGGACGGCGCATAAACTTTTTGTTAACGCACTGGAGCATCGCGACCAGACCGCCGGTCGATCGACCGGCGGTCTGGCGTGCGGACGCCTGCACATGGTGACGCATTTGCCGCGGCCATGAGCAAAGAGGTAGCCTTGTTTTGGCCGCGGTTGCCGCGAACATTCGGTGTGGTCTGTCGATGATGGTGCCGTCGACTTCGGAGTGCACGACTTCATGACCTCTCGTTTTTCCTTGCGGAATTTGGCGCTGGGCGCGCTGCTTCTGACATCGGCCGCGCCGTCAGTGGCAGCGCCCTGCGGCAGCGGAACGTTCGAAGCCTGGCTCGAAGAGTTCAAGAAAGAAGCCGCCTCCAAGGGCATTGCGCAGTCCGCGATCCAGGCCGGCCTCTCCGGCGTCACGCTCGATAAAAGCGTGCTGGCGCGGGACCATTCGCAAAAGGTATTCAGCCAGAGTTTTGAAGAGTTTTCCGGCCGCATGGTCCCTCCCCGCCTCACCCGCGGCGCTAACATGATGAAGCAATATGGCTCGGTACTCTCGCGCATCGAACAGACTTACGGCGTGCCCGGCGAGGTGCTGGTGGCGATCTGGGGTCTTGAAACCGATTTCGGCGTCAACATCGGAAAATTCCCGACCGTGCGCTCGCTGGCGACACTCGCCTATGATTGCCGCCGCTCCGACATGTTCAAAAGCGAGATGCTGGATGCTCTGCGCATCGTCGAGCGCGGCGATCTGGCGCCACATGACATGCGCGGCGCCTGGGCCGGCGAAATCGGCCAGACGCAGTTCATGCCGTCGTCCTACATCAAGTTCGCCGTCGACTTCGATGGCAACGGCCGCCGCGATCTTCTGCACAGCGCGCCGGATGTGCTGGCATCGACCGCAAACTTCCTCGCCAGCTACGGCTGGCAGCGCGGCAAAGACTGGGAGCCCGGCAGCGCCAATTTCGGCGTGATCAAGCAATGGAACAAGAGCGAAGTCTATGCGAAGACCGTCGGCTACTTCGCAACCCAGCTCTCGCGCGCGCCTTAATTTTTTTGCAGATTCCGGCTACCCCGATCAACACTTTGACCATGGCGTCGAGGAACTTTCCGGGTTTAAATTCTCAAGTAATGATACTAAACTCATTTCTTTGATCAAAAATTGCATGCGAATCACGCATAAGTAGCTTTGAGGCGACTCATTCGGCTGTTTTCGACTGAGATCTGGCGGCCAAGCTTGACCCCAGGTTCCCGCACAATCATTTTGCCTTTGGTGGCGCGGTTTTCACGATTTCGACCGAACGCAACTCGTGGACGTTGGCTCCTGGGTTTGCACGGCTGAACACGGCTGCCGACGAGGCAGCTATGCCGAAAGCTTAATCAGTTCTTATCCGGGCCATGCGTTTCTCGCTTAGCTGCACCGCAACATCGGAACTTCTGCAGTGCGGAAGCTCACGCTACATTCACTTCAACGATGAGGCTAATCGCCAAAGGCTGAATCGGAACTACTAAGGAGACTACCCCCATGTTGCTCTCGCTCATCCGCATGATCCAGGCCTTCCGGGACTATCAGCGCAATGTCAGCGAACTGTCCCAGCTTAGCGATCGCGAACTGGCCGACATCGGCCTTGATCGCTCGGACATTCCGCGCGTTGCAGCCGGGAACTACAACGGCTGATCTTCAGCCGCCTGATGAACGGATAACGCCCGCTTCGCCGCGGGCGTTGTCGTATCTGCTTCTGCGATCTGGTGCTGCGCTTGGCGCAAAAACGCGCTAACTGATGCGCCATGACTGCCATCAAATCTTGCTCTGAACCCGTCCATATCGTCGGCGCGGGCCTCGCCGGCTCGGAAGCCGCGTGGCAGGTCGCCAATGCCGGCGTCCGCGTAGTCCTGCACGAGATGCG
>JBJMTR010000170.1:0-7217 GCA_045811565.1 Bradyrhizobium sp. | reverse complement strand
TATCGCGCTCTAGCGTCTCGCGAGACGGTGTCCTATCGTCCAATACATGCGTTTGAAATCAAGTATCTGGGTGGCGGGCTATCTGCGCCGCTGCCAGACCGAGGGAATCTTTGGCGCTGTCCGCCGGCGTGGCGCCGAAGAAGCCGGGGCCGTATTCGTCAAGGTGGCGCTGCTCGATGGCAACGCCATGTTGTATGCGCCCGCGCCGCAGACAGTCTATGACGACAGCCGCCCCGTCGAGCGCATCTTTGCGCCGACATCGCCGCAGCCGGTCCCGGAGCAATCGGTAGAGGAACGTCTTGCCAAGGAAATCCGTTTCGACCCGGATGCCTGGATCGTCGAGACCGAGGACCGGGCAGGGCGGCATTTTCTGGATCTGGCGAAAGCTTGATTTTGGCCGTGCTGATCGCGCTTGTCGCCCCTTAACCCTGCGAGCCCGTACGGACCTCGGGGGCAAGGCCGGGCTGCGCGGGCGAACGCGTCTGTGAGGTCGCCGATCGCGCGCGATGGCGTTCATTGTCGTAGAGCGATGGGTGATATTTGGCCCGGGCAACCGCCATGGTGGAGCCGCGCCACGCCGCCAACATCAGCAGCGCGGATCGCTCGCTCAAGCGGTCGTAAAGCCGCGACAGCCGAAAAACATAGTGCACGG
Organism: Bradyrhizobium sp.; assembly: GCA_045811565.1. Taxonomy (GTDB): domain Bacteria; phylum Pseudomonadota; class Alphaproteobacteria; order Rhizobiales; family Xanthobacteraceae; genus Bradyrhizobium. Next base: position 6,565 of record JBJMTR010000170.1, on the reverse strand, counting down.
AAGCGCCCAATTCGGGATTGAGGAACATCAGCACGCGCTGGAAAACCGCACTGGGCATGTCCAGCGCCTTCGCCGCGCAGGCGAGAGGCTCGCCGCCGCGATCGTTCACCACCTGCGCGGCAATGCGCGAGGGCAGGATCAAGGCTTCGCCGACTTCAAGAGTGAAATTCTCGGCATCTTCGGCGAACGCCGCCATTTCCAGTATTTCGATGGCGCGCGCGGCGCGGGCGGCCGGAATCCGGGCGGAGGCCTTCAGCGGCGTCTCCATCAGGTTGTGCAGGATCAGCGCCCGCTCGCTGGCGTCGGCGGCGAAGAATATGTCGGTTATCTCGGCGGCGTCGTTCGGCCGCATCGACAGGTTCGATGCCATCCGCAGCTGCGCCTCGGTCGGCGTCCTGGCCGGGGCTGCCGGCGTCGCCGCAGCGTCAATCCGTGGGGCGACCGGCATGAGCTCGCCGGGGTGCGAACGCCGCAAGCCGAGCTTGGTCAGGATTTCGGCGGGCGTTGCCGGATAGACCGCGAGCCGCGCCCGCACCGCGGCCCGCGTGGCATCGTCGACCTCCTCGATCAGGCGGGAGGTCAGTTCGACGAATTGCCGCTCTTCATCGGCCGAGTGGGCAGCGGCCTGAACATAGAGATCGGTCAGGACGCGGAGCAAAGTGGGACGGATGTCGACGCCCTCGCGACGGGAGAGCGTCATCAGCCCGTCTAGACCTGGAAATATTGGAGCGGCGCTCATGCAGGCGGTACGCGACTTTGGAAGATGCGGATTCAGGATGCTTGGCAGCAAATCTACGCAGGTCGCTTTAAGAGCTGGTTAAGGAAAACAACCCGTGAATAATCGTCATCAAATTTGAAGGATGTCCAGTAACGCACAGAGCCGGCATCCGTAGCCGCCCGGGTGCGCGAATTAACAGGCCGTTAACCACGTCCTGTTCTTAATTGATGCGTCGCCGCGCAAATCATGTCCGCATGGCAAGCAGAGAGAACGGCATATGGGCACCATCATTGAATTCCCGGCGGATGCGGCATCGCGGCGGCTGGGTTCTGTGCATGGCGGTGCAAGTGACGGCGTGGGGAGCGTGCTGATCCTTCCCGTCGTCCGGATCGAACGCGAAACCGATGGGGGACGCGGTCCGGAAGAAGGTACAGCTCCCACTCGCCGTCGGCGCCCCTGATATCGGATCTTTAAAAATGCCGGAGACGTGTCTCCCGATACGGACCACCGGGATTCGGCGATTACCAGCGCTCTTGCTCCTCTTGATTGGCCCGGGCCTTGCAAACTGCAGCGGTGGTGATTTCGGGCGCACTCGATCCGATTTTCGCAATGACGACATGCACCGCTGGCTGGGCGCCGAGGCGACCGGCAGCGTCGGCCTGCAGGCGTCCCAATTCCAGCTCACCGAGAACGAACGCCAGCTTCGCGATCTCGCTTTTCCGCTGATCGAGCCGCCGCATTCGCGCCCCGCCTGGAGGAGCGTGTTCGGCGATTACCAGCCATTGCCGTCGCCTTGGCGGCAGAAAATTGTGTTCGACCGCACCGCCTATGGGCGGGCGTTGATCGACGAGCCGCATCGCTCGCACAACTCGCGCTACTCGCAATTGATCGATGACGTGCGCGACGACATCACTCGCTTCGAGCCGTTCTTTGCTTCGGCCCAGCGCGTGATCGAACTGGACCGCAAGCGCAGCGCCAGCCTCAGGCTGGTGTCGGAGCTGTCGCCGCGCGAACGCGCCGACGCGATCGCCCGCATGGAAGAGAACACGCTCATCGTGCAATGGGTCCAGCAATGCCTGGAGCGACGCATTTCGTCCTATCGCTGGGCGCTGGAGCGGCTGGTGATCCAGGCGCCGGACAATGTTGCCGCCGAAGCCGATCGGCTGATCGGCGAACTCGCGGCGCAGACGGCCAATCCGCCCGTGGCCGCGCAGCCCGTCATCGGGCGTGCGGTGAGCGTTCGCGGCTAGACTCGATCTCATGGTTCGAGACGCCGCGGAGTTTATCATCGGGCCGCGCTTTGCGGGGATCCGTTGGCGGCTCCTCACCATGAGGGACTAGAATTAACGCTTGCTGGAAGGCGCCGCTGGCGCAGCCGGCGCTTCCGCCTGCTTCGGCGGTGGCGGTTCGGTCTGCACCTTGCAACTCGATGCGGCGAGGGAAGCCTGCGCCTGCGGCATCAGGCCGAGCTCGGGCGCCAACGCCTTCAACAGGATCAAACCCGTCGTGGTCGGGGAATCGATAATCAGCCGGTCAGCGGCGGTGATCTCTTCGTCCTCAGGCAATTCGTTGTGCTGCGCCTCGGTCATCAGATCGAGCTCGATCACCTTCTTGCCCGCGGAGCGGTCATTGATCGCGTAATAGGCGACTTCATTGCGGGTGTAGAACGACACCGACGTGTAGGCCTGGCTGACCGGCACGGTGAGCTTGATCGGTCCGCCCGACAGATCGTAGCGGCAGATCGCCATTGCGAAGGCCGGGTCCATGAGCGGCATCGGCGAATTGCCAGGTTCTGCGAGCGGCAAGGGCGTGACGGCGTTGAGCTTGGTCATCGGCGTCAGGCGCGAATAGGCGTCTTGCGTCGCGATGCGCGGCAGCGCCAGCACGCTGACGAGATGGACCACGCCACCCAGCAGCACGCCCGCGACGATCGTGAACACGAGGCGGATCATGGGCAACCCACCGTGGAGATCGAGGGCATCGGCGCGTCGCGCTGGGTTCGCGTCGCGACGCCAACCGGCGTGTCGTAAAGGCGGAGCATCAGCGCGTATCGTTCGATGCCGCCGGTCGGCAGCCAATTTCCGGCGCGAGATCGCGACGCGACGCGGATCTCGAACGATCCGTCGGAGCCCCGGATTATTTCCTGGCTGGTGAAGCCGTAACGCTGCAGCGAATTGGCCACCACATTGCCCTTACGGTCGAACAGCGTCAGCGTCCAGAACCGTGCCGCAGGCGTAATGCCGCTGATGATCACGTCGCAGCGGCCGTCGAGCGGCTTCTTCTTGTCATCGGTCGTCGCCGCAAATGCAATGCCATCGCCGGTGCCTACAGGCAGTTCGCCGCTGCGGGCAATCGTGGCGCGGGAGTAAGGATCGACCTCAGAAGTGCCGTTCTTCGGCCGCGCCGTCCATGCGCCGATCTTGAGCGTGCCGAGATCGGTGCCGCGCGTTGCCGTCACATAGGTCGAACCGAGGCCGACCACGGTGGCCAGAATCAACGCGAGCAGGGTGATGAGGATCAGCCGCACGGGCTACAGCTCCGGAATGTCACAGCGCTAGTTCTTGCGTGGCGCAGCTTGGCCGCCCGCCGCCGTGAGATAGTTCTCCGGGAAGGCAAGCGCACCTGAGGTCACCGGCTTGTCCGGCTGCGCCGCATCACTCGACGAGGTCTTGCCCACCGTCTTGGCGGCATCGTCGAGCAATTTTTCGACGCGCACCAGAATATCCGCGCCGCGCTTGGTCAGCACCGGCGGCGGTCCCGGCTTGGTTTCCAGGATTTTTGGCGCGCCGCTGACCGCAACGGTCGCCGGCGTCCTCGGCTGCGGCAACTTCTGGCCCATGCCGACGCCGGGGATTTCCTTGACCTCGACGCCCTGATGCGCCGCGACCATGATGTCGTGCCAGGTCTGCGCCGGCAGCGAGCCGCCGGTCATGCGGTTGGTCGGCGAGTAGTCGTCGTTGCCGTACCAGACCGCGCAGGTGAAGTTGCCGGTATAACCGACGAACCAGGCGTCGCGATAGGCGTTAGTGGTGCCCGTCTTGCCGGCGGTCGGAATGCCGTCGAGGGCGGCGCGCCGCGCCGTGCCTTCGCTGACGACATGGCTCATCATTTCCGCCATATCGGCGGCGACTGATGCCGGAATGGCCTGCACGGGCTTCTTGCCGTCGCGATCGAAGCGCCAGACCAGATCGCCGGCGCCGGTGCGCACCTCCAGCACCGCATGCGGGGTCACCGACTTGCCTTTGTTGGGGAACGTCGCATAGGCGACGCCATGTTCGAGCACGGTGACTTCATCGGAGCCGATCGGCAACGAGGGCGTATCCGGCAATGGCGCCTTAAGGCCGAAGCGGCGCGCGACCTCGACGATCTTGGCACGGCCGGCCTTGGCGGGATTTGGCGACTTGCCGCCGAGTGCGATCGACAGTTTTACCGGAACGACGTTGATCGAACGCGTGATCGCCTGCGTCAGTGTCACCGTGCCGGAATAGGAGTGACCATAGTTCTGCGGACACCAATTGCCGATGCAGACCGGCCCATCGACGATGGTCGAAGTCGGCTTGAAGCCGTTCAATAGCGCCGTGGTGTAGACATACGGCTTGAACGACGAACCGGGCTGCCGGTACGCATCGGTCGCGCGGTTGAACTGGCTCGCGCCATAATCGCGTCCGCCGACCATGGCGCGGATGCCGCCATCAAGATCGGCGACGACGGTCGCCGCCTGCGTCGCATGGTAGTCGCGGCCGAACTGGCGCAACTGGTTTTCGATCGCTTCTTCCGCGGCGCGCTGCACATTCATATCGATCGCGGTGCGCACCACGAACACGCGCTCGGTGTAGGATTTCGGGAAGGTATCGACGAGCTTGCGCATCTCGTCGAACGCCCAGTCGAGATAGTAGTTTGGCGAGTTCTCGTCGCGGCGGTCGACCGCCACGGCCGGATTGCGCCGGGCGCCGAACACCTGGCCCTCGGTCATGAAGCCGGCGTCGACGAGATTGTCCAGCACCACGTTGGCGCGGGCACGCGCGGCGGGCAGATTGATGTGCGGAGCGTATTTGGTCGGTGCCTTAAACAAGCCGGCGAGCATCGCGGCTTCCGCAAGATTGACGTCGCGCGCCGACTTGTTGAAGTAGAAATGCGCCGCGCCGTCGACGCCGAAGGTGCCGCCGCCCATATAGGCGCGGTCGAGATAGAGTTTTAGAATTTCGTTCTTGGTCAGGCGTGTCTCGAGCCAGATCGCCAGGAAGGCTTCCTTCACCTTGCGCTCGATGGTGCGCTCGTTGTTGAGGAACAGGTTCTTGGCCAGCTGCTGGGTGATCGACGAACCACCCTGGCGCACGCCGCCGGCCTGCGCGTTGGTGACGAGGGCGCGCGCGGTGCCGGCGATGTCGATGCCGAAATGATCGTAGAAGCGGCGGTCTTCCGTGGCGAGCGTTGCCTTGATCAGATTGTCCGGAAAATCTTCCAGCGGAATGGAGTCGTTGTGCTTGATGCCGCGGGCGCCGATCGGATTGCCGTAGCGATCGAGGAAGCTCACCGCGAGATCGGATTTCTTCAACCAGTCGTCGTCGGCGGTTTCGCGGAACGCCGGGATCGCGAGCGACAGCATCAGGATCAGGCCGCCGAGGCCGATGGTGGCGGCTTCCGACAAGGGCTCAATGAAGACCCAACGCTTCCAGCGGCCGACATAGAAATGGTCCATGTAGGTCGAGTAGCGCTCATAGAGCTCGCGCAAGCCCTTGCCCGACGAGAACAGGGTCGAATCGATACGCGCGTCCAGATCCAGCAAAGTATTGTGGATCTTGGTCTTCCAATGCGGCGGTATGATCTGGCGCACCGGGGCCCTTGGCGGTTCGAAAGCCCATCAGCGCCCGGCAGGGCACTGTGAGACGTCTTGCTTTCACGTTGCGGCAAACCCAAGGCGCTTTTGCGTCCTCGGGGACTCGTGGTTGTTCTATCCGAGCGGAGGCGATAAACCAATGGTGCGGCTTGCGATTTCGGGTGACACGCCTAATGCTGCCCGCAGGCTTTGTGCAGTTGCAAACAAGCCCCGCTTGCGCCCCTGCCACCCCACCTCCTAGATGGGTCGGGATCAAGCCGATCCGGGACAAAGCTGATTCATGACCGCACCGCCCAAGCCGCGCTCGACGCAAGAGGGATTCTTCTGGAAAACCAAGACGTTGGAGGAGATGTCCAGCGCCGAATGGGAAAGCCTGTGCGATGGCTGCGCGCGCTGCTGCCTGGAAAAGCTCGAGGACGAGGACACCAGCAAGATCTATTTCACCCACGTCTCCTGCAAACTACTGGATGCCGGCCTGTGCACCTGCAAGGACTATCCGAACCGTTCCGAGCAGGTTCCCGACTGCGTGCGGCTAACCCCGGAGAACGTTCGCAGCCTGACCTGGCTGCCGCCGAGTTGTGGCTACAAGTTGGTAGCCGAGGGCCGCGATCTCTATTGGTGGCACCCGCTGATTTCGGGTGATCCCAATACCGTTCATGAAGCTGGCGTGTCCGTGCGCGGGCGGGTGCAGGGAACGGAAGACGAGATCGCCGACGACGACCTTGAGGATCACATCGTGCAATGGCCGGCGCTGCTGCCGAAGCGTGCGCGGCTGAAAAAGCGGCCGACGTCCTGATTTTTTTGCGCGCGGCAATCACGCATTTGCGACGATGCGGTCATGGGACCCACCCATGCGCGCGAGGTGCTGCCTAACGGCGAATTTGCTGCATAGATTGCAGTGCATAGAACGATTCGATCGCGGCGTTGCGCCGCGGAGCAAAATTAACGTCCGAAATGAACAAGTACGAACGGCAGAGCCGTCAACCTGCCGACATCAAGGCGTTGCCTGC
>JBJMTR010000169.1:0-4663 GCA_045811565.1 Bradyrhizobium sp. | reverse complement strand
GCCGGCGATGCCGCGCTGCCGCTGATGATCCCGGTGATCCTGCTCGGCGGCATCCTGACCGGCTGGTTCACGCCGACGGAAGCCGGCGTGGTCGCGGTGATCTGGATCATCGCCGTTGTGATTCCGGCACTCAATCGCGGGCACTTCAAGAATATTGCTTATGACTTCTGCCTGGCCGGGCTGATCTTCTCGCTGCCGCTGATCACCATCGGCGCCGCCAATGCCTTCGGCTGGATGCTCGCTTATCTCCGCGGCGCGATCTACATCGCCGACTGGATCACCTCGATCGCCGGCAACGATCCGCATCTGATCATGCTGCTGATGGTGTTGCTGTTCATCATCGTCGGCGATTTCATCGAACCGGTGCCGACCATCATCATCTTCATGCCGCTGGTGAACACGCTGACGCAAGCCGGCGACATCAACGGCGTCCATATGGGCGTGGTGCTGATCGCCACGCTCGCATTCGGCCTGATCACGCCGCCCTACGGGCTGGTGCTCTTGATGGCGTCGAAATTCGTCGGCGTCAGTTTTGCTAAGGCGCTACGCGCGGCATTGCCGATCTATGTGGTGTTCCTGGTGACCATCACCTTTACGATCTATTTCCCCAAGGCGGTACTGTGGTTGCCGAAACAGGTGATCCCTGAATCGGTGGGTTGTTTCAAGTCGCCGTTGGGGACCGGCTACATCTGCCCGAATTAGCTCAGGCGTCATGCTCGGGTGTGCGGATCGCTGATCTTACTTCCCTTTGCTGGTAAATTTCTTCACAGCGACGCGGAAATCCTCGGTGTGCATGGAGTCGATGATTTTCTCTTCCTCCGCATCGAGCTGCTGCTTGGTCGGGGTGACCGCGGCCTGGTAGACCAGCGACTTGGTACCTGCGATTGCCGCTGGCGGATTCTGCGCCAGCCGTTCGGCGAATTTTCGGGTGGCCGCCTTCAGTTCTTCCGCCGGGACGACCCGGGCGACGAGACCCCAATCATAGGCCTGCTGCGCGGAGAAGCTGTCTTCGGCCAGGAATATCTGCAACGCACGGCGGATGCCGACAGTGCCGACCATGCCGACGGTGCTGCCGCCGTCCGGCGACACACCGATCTTGGCGTAAGCCGGCGTGAAGCGGGCATCATCGGCGGCGATGCAGAGATCGGTGACAAAGGCGAGCCCCATACCCGCGCCAGCCGCGGATCCATGCACGCTGGATAGCACGATCTTCGGCATCCGTCGTACCGTCTCGATGAACGCGTGGTAGTGCGTCAGCATCTCGCTGACAACCGGCGCGATAGTATCGGCTTGGGCGGCGGCACCGATGGTCTGCAGGTCGCCGCCAGCGCAGAAAGCCCGGCCTTCGCCTTGGATCACCAGTACCCTGATGTTGTCGTTGGCTTCCACCTCGGCGCCGAGCTGTTCGAGCTTTTTCGCGATCGTCAGATCGATCGAGTTGAAGGCTGCGGGCCGGTTGAGCGTGATGGTCGCGATCGGACCGTCGATCGCAAGCAGCGCTGGATCGTCGGGACGGGCGGCGGTGTGAACGGGTGCGGGCATTGAGACGGCCTCCGATCGAGAGCGTTGCCGGGCATTTAAATAGCAGAAGGCAAGAGGTGACAATCCCGCCAAGGTCTGCAAAATGCCGCCTTATGCGGCCTGCTGGGCGGATACGCTCTTGCGTCTCCGCAAACCATAAGGCCAAATAGCGCCTGCCATCGTTTAGGACGCGGACACGAGCGCCGCGAGGAGACGAGGCGAGCAAGCCAACATCGGCAAAGAGAGGAGACGGCATGGGCCATTCCTGCGCGCTTGCAGTTGGGTTGTCCCGATGACGCAGGGACCGGTGATTATCGTCGGCGCGGGGCATGCGGGCTTCCAGCTCGCGGCATCCTTGCGGCAGCACGGCTTTGGCGAGCGGATCGCGTTGATCAACGATGAAGGTCATCTGCCGTATCAGCGGCCGCCTTTGTCCAAGGCCTACCTCAAGGGCACCGGCGGGCCTGACAGCCTGATGTTCCGGCCGGACAAATTCTATCGCGACCAGAACATCGATCTGATCGTCGATCGAGCCGCCTCGATCGATCGCAGCGCGCGCAAGCTCGTGCTCACCTCGGGCGCATCGCTCGATTACCGGCATCTGGTGCTGGCGACCGGCGCGCGCAATCGGCTGCTCGATATCCCGAATGCCAATCTCGAAGCGGTGCGCTATCTGCGAACGCTGGACGAAAGTGAGGCGCTGCGACATCTCATCACGGCGGGGCAGCGCGTGGTCGTGATCGGCGCGGGGTTCATCGGCCTGGAGTTTGCCGCGACGGCACGCGCAAAAGGCCTCGAAGTCGATGTCGTCGAGCTTGCGGTACGCGTAATGGCGCGCGCGGTGACCGCGGAAATCTCGGAATATTTTCAATTGAGGCACACCGCGGCCGGCATTCGCATTCATCTCGGCGTGCAGGTCACCAGCATCGAGAGCGATGGCGCCAGCGTAACGGGTGTCAGCCTCAGCGACGGCCGGCACATCCCGGCTGATCTTATCGTAGTCGGCGTCGGCGTGTTGCCGAACGTCGAACTTGCGGCCGAGGCCGGCTTGCCGGTGGCGTCCGGCATTGTCGTCAACGATCATCTGTTGACATCCGATCCGAACATCTCCGCTATCGGCGATTGCGCACTCTACAAGAGCGAGCGCTTTGGCGGTTCGTTGCGGCTGGAGTCGGTGCAGAACGCCACCGATCACGCGCGCTGCGTCGCGGCGCGGCTGACCGGCGATGCCAGGGTCTACGACGGTCTGCCCTGGTTCTGGAGCGATCAGGGTCCTGACAAGCTTCAGATTGCGGGCCTGACCACCGGATATGATCGCGTCGTGGTCCGCGGCGACCGCGACCGGGGAGCGTTCTCGGCGTTTTGCTACAAATCCGGCCATCTCGTTGGCATCGAATCCATCAACCGCGCCGGCGACCACATGTTCGGACGACGGCTGTTCGCCGCCAACGGCTCGATCACACCGGAGCAGGCGGCCGACCTCAGCTTCGATTTGAAGGGCGTCCTGACCTAACTCATCCTCCGCTTGCATCGCCGCGCACCATGGAAATGTTGAAGTAGCAGGCTAGCCGCGCAGGACCGCGGCAACTTCAGCTGCCGTTGGCATCGATGGCGCCGCCCCCAGCCGTTGCACGCAGATCGACGCAGCGATGTTCGCGGAATCCAGTGCGTCACGAATTGCTCTCCCGCCGGCAAGCTGTGCCGCCAGCGCGCCGACAAAGCAATCGCCGGCGCCGGTGGTGTCCACCGCCTCGACCGCGCGGCCTGCAATGACCAACGGCTGGCCTTCAATCAGTGCCAGTACGCCGCGCTTGCCGAGTGTCACGCAGATGATCTTATCGATGCGGACCAAAGATCTCGCCGCATCGATGAAGCGCGTGTGATCATCGGTGTCGTGGAAATCCGTCCTGGTGAGCAGGCCGAGCTCGGTCTCGTTGAGAATGAGGACGTCGACGAGGTCGAGTAATTCAGTGAATTCCATCGCTGGCGCCGCATTGAGGATCGTGGTCGCGCCGGCGGCGCGAGCCCGCTTGAAGAAAGCGGTAATCGCCGGCCGCGGGATTTCAAATTGGCTGAGGGCGACATCGGCCCTGGCAAGAACGGCTGCGCTGACATCCTCAGCACTCACAAGCGCGTTGGCGCCAGGCACGACGACGATGGTATTATCGGCTTTCGCGACGGTGATGATCGCCGTTCCGGTGTGCGCCTCCGCCGTGTCCTTGACGAAGCTGAGGTCAATGCCCTGCGTTGCAAGGAACGCCTTCAACTCCTGTCCGAATGCATCCGCTCCCAACCGGCCGATCAGCGTGACCTCAGCGTCCAGCTTCGCTGCGGCGACCGCCTGATTGGCGCCCTTGCCGCCGGGAAAATACAATACGGCGTTGCCGGCAACGGTCTCGCCGACGCGCGGGTGTCGCTCCGCCGTCGTCACCACATCCATGTTGATGCTGCCGGCGACGAAAACCCGTCCCATGGCTGTGCCCAATCCGCCTTACTTTGCCCCGACCTGAAACTCCTGCTTGACCATTTCGATGTCGGCAAGCGTCGGCAGTCCGGCCTCGTTGCCGAGGCGCTGGATCTTGTAGGTCGATGCCGCGCGCGCAAACTCGAAATGGTCCTGCCAGGTTTTGCCGGGATTGCTGAGATAGGAATAGATGTAGGCGCCGTGGAATACGTCGCCGGCGCCGTTGGTATCGAGCACGCGCTCGCGCGGGATCGGCAGCGCGGGGAGCTGGCGCACCGCGCCGGCCTCGTCATACCACAGCAGGCCACGTTCGCCCATGGTCACGCCGCCGACCCGGCAGCCGCGGCTCTTGAGATAGTCCAGCATGCCTTCGGGAGTTTTATCCATCTGTTCGCACAGGCGCTCGGCGACGATGGCGACGTCGATGAATTCCAGCAGTTCATGCGTGTTGGTCCGCAGGCCTCCGCCGTCGAGCGATGTCAAAATGCCGTCCTCGCGGCAAAGCTTGGCATAATGCATCGCGGCGTCCGGCTGGTGGCCGTCGACATGCAGCGCGCGGCAACCGCCGAGATTCAGCAGCGGAAAGGGATGAATGTGGTGGTCGTCGCGGCAGCGCACGATCGCGCGCTTTCCGTCATTCGGCATGATGAAGGACAGTGAGGAGGAATTGACCTTGCG
>JBJMTR010000168.1:0-2694 GCA_045811565.1 Bradyrhizobium sp. | reverse complement strand
TGCTGCCGCTCGACGTCGACCGCGCCCATATAGACCACGCATTCGAGCCCGAACCGTGCGCACAACGTCGCGGTAGCGACGCCATGCTGGCCGGCGCCGGTCTCGGCGATGATGCGCTTTTTGCCCATGCGGCGGGCGACCATGATCTGGCCGAGTACATTGTTGACCTTGTGGGAGCCGGTGTGATTGAGCTCCTCCCGCTTGAAATAGATTTTTGCGCCGCCGAGATGCTCGGTCAGCCGCTCGGCGAAATAGAGCGGCGAGGGCCGACCGACATAATCCTTGAGGTGGCCATTCATTTCCGCCTGGAACGCCGGATCGGCCTTGGCGTCGGCATAGGCCTTTTCTAGATCGAGGATCAGCGGCATCAGCGTTTCCGCGACAAAGCGGCCGCCAAAAATTCCGAAGTGCCCGCGCTCGTCGGGACCGCTGCGGAAGGAGTTGGGCAGGTTTCGATTCATCGGACCGTCAATTCCTGGATGGCGCGCGCGGCGCGGATAAAGGCGCGGATCATCTCGGGATCCTTGACGCCGGGCGAACGCTCCACGCCCGAGGACACGTCGACGCCGCCGGCGCCGGTGACGCGCACGGCTTCCATGACGTTGTCGGCGTTGAGCCCGCCCGAGACCATGAACGGCAATTCGAGATCGAGCATTTCCAGCAGATGCCAATCGAATACAGCACCCAGGCCGCCGGGGCGGGTGGCGCCCTTGGGCGCCCGTGCATCGAACAGGATGCGATCGGCAACGCTGGCATAGCCGGGCAGTGTGATGAGATCGGCCGCGGTCTCGACGGCGAGCGCCTTCATGACCGGAAGTCCGAATTTCGATTTGATGTCGCGCAGCCGCGCGGTGCTTTCCCTGCCGTGCAATTGCAGAATATCGGGCTGCAGCGTCTCGACCACGTTCTCGAGCGTCGCATCGTCGGCATCGACAGTGAGCGCCACCTTGACGGCGCGGCCCCTAGCCTGCAGCCCGAGTTCCCGCGCCGCCTCAAGACCGAGGTGCCGTGGCGACGGCGGAAAGAACACGAACCCCACCATGTCGGCACCGGCCTGCAGCGCGACATCGAGCGTCTCGCGCGTGGACAGTCCGCAAATTTTGACGAGTAGGGACATGGTTTCTCAGAGAGCACGGTCGTAGCCGCCGGAACAGCTTGAGCCCAAGGGGCTGGCGGGGCGGGTTCTACAACGTCGCGCCCTGCTTGTCTCGCCCGGCGACCCCGTACAGACCGCCGTTTGACGGCGCCGGAAGCCGCCGCCGATCGGGCTGCAAAGCCCCGGCCCGCAGATCGGCGGCTTCCGCCCGCGCCCGCCGGGCGTCGGCCTCGTGCTGCCGCGCCGCCCGGCGCCAGCGGCGCTGCCGGAACCAGGTCGCAGAGCCGCCCGCGATCACGCCCAGGATGGCCACCGCGATGATGAGGACGAACAGCGGCAGCGTGACGGCGATCGACGGATCGGCGGAATTGAAGGGATCGAGCGATACCGTCACCAAGTGACGGTTGGCGACCGCGAAAATGATGAAGACCAGGCCCAGCGGGATGACGACCAGCGCCGTGAAAAATTTTCGCATGCCCATCCCTCAAGCTGGTGGAGGATGGCGGGCCGATATCCGCCACCGGGAGGCCCCGCAACACGCGCCACCGGTTACGCCACAATACGCGCGACGCGAGCGCGCTTCAGGCGCTGACGTCAGGCGAGCCGCCGTTGTCGCGGTTCAGGCGCTCGCGCATTTCCTTGCCGGTCTTGAAGAACGGCACGCTCTTCTGATCAACCGGCACATGGGCGCCGGTGCGCGGGTTGCGGCCTGCCCGCGCCGGACGATGCTTCACCGAAAACGCGCCGAAGCCACGCAACTCGACCCGATCGCCGCGCGCCAGCGCCGCGACGATCTCATCGAGGATCGCGTTCACAATGTTTTCGACATCCCGCTGATAGAGATGCGGGTTGTGCTCGGCGATACGCTGAACAAGTTCGGATTTGATCATGGAGAGTGGGGCCCGGAAGCTGCGGACGCCCATTTCCGTGAAAATGCCTTGCACTGTCAAGACGCTAAATCAATTTAGACGAAGGTGAAAATGCGTGACAAATCGCCCGATCGGGGTTTGTCACAATTCCCGCAACATGGGAGACGACGAAAAACCCGTTTCGGCGGGTTCAATTCGATCCCGCCGGCTGCCATAGGGCCAGCATCCCATCTAAACCGAGGCGGTCCACGGCCTGCACGACGCCGGCTTGCTCGACCTTGCGCGCAATTGAACTCAAACCCAGCGCATCGAGCGCAAAGGAGGCCGCCGTCCGCAGGAACGTCAGATCGCCGAAGCGTGGGTTGAGCTTGTAATCGCGCACCGGCAGCTCGCTTTTGATCTTCTTCTCCGCGACCAGCCACGCGACCGCGGTTTTCTCGTCACCGAGCTGGTCGATCAGTTTCAGATCGACCGCCTGGCGGCCGGTGAAGACGCGCCCGTCCGCGACCTTTTCGAGCAGGGCATCGTCCATGCCGCGCCGCTCCTTCACGAGGCTGCGGAACCAGGCGTAGGAGTCCTTCACCAGTGCATCCAGCGCCGCGCGGGCTTCCGGACTGGTCGGCTCATAGCCGTTCGGCGCCGCCTTCAGCGGCGACGACTTCACTTCCTCGACCTTCACGCCGACGGTTTTCAAAAGCTCGGAGATGTTCGGAATCTGGAACAGCACGC
>JBJMTR010000167.1:0-17500 GCA_045811565.1 Bradyrhizobium sp. | reverse complement strand
GGTAAGCACACGGTCGTCACCACGAGTACGCCGAAATCACCCGGCTTTCCCCGCGCAATGGTTTTAACGGTTTCCTTCGTGCTCTCCCCGGCGACGAATTCCTTTTTGTCACCGTCGCCAGCGGATTACGATTTGTCCAAGCCCGGTTGGGCCGACTTAATCTCCGCCAGCTTGACATCAGCAACGGATGCCAGGACCACACGACTTCGCCGTACGCAGCAACCTCAACCAAAGATTTCGACGGACCATGTGCTGCCCGCCGAATTTTAGCCGAGGCGTTGAAGCGCCGTTCGTCCGCGCGCCGGCTCTTCGCTCACAGGATAAACCTGCCCTGCGATCGCCGTTTCGCGCCCGACGCTGCCGCGTCCACCGCATCCAACCCCGCGTCCGTGACGATCGCGATACGCCCCTCTAGTCGGGATTGGACGGCGCAGGTTCTAGTGATGATTTGGGCAAGCTGTGAAGCGAAAAATTTTCTCAGACAGGGCTGGACAGCCTTCTGGTGATTTGCCCGACATGCTGTTTTTGGCACATCCTGCGCAAATCCAGCCTCATCATTCCGAGGCGCCGCAACGCGGCGAGCTTTGATGTGCAATTGCACATCAGAGAATCCATAACCACGATCGTGAGTTCAGATGGCGCATTCTACGATGTGCAATTGCACATCGTAGAATGACGCTGTGTGGCGTGTCTCAGGTAATGCAGCGGCCGGGCTGAAGCTGTTTTGCGACCTCGGTCAAGACGCTGACGACGGGCTCGCACGCAATCGTCTTGCGACCACCTGATTTGTTGACCTGCGGCGGAGCAGGCCGGCCGCGCGCTTCGTCGTTGGCGATCGGCACCCGGATCAGAATCGAGGTATCGACCAGGCTGTCGAAGCGCAGCGCGATCGTCTGGGTCTGCCCCGGCGAGGGCGCGACCGTGGCGCGGTCGGCCTTGGCGGCCCGGTTAACCTCGGTTTCCGTTACGGGGGTAACAGCCGTCCGGCCAACGAGATCATGGCCGGACGCAAATTGTACGGCGCCGCACGTCAGCGAGACGGCCAGCACACCAAAAATTCCCTTAATTATCTGTGGCATAACGGTTTGTCCCTCGCCCCATGGCGATCACGGACACAACGCGAACAAAACCGCCGGGGTTCGCGCCGCAACGATCACTTAACCGTGTTCAAAATTTTTTTCGGGACGCTGGAACGAACCTGTGGCCTTTGAGTCATTCCGGCAGCCGGTTATTCCCCCTGCCCCATTGACCGGCGACGTAGGGCGCGACCGTGGTGATGCCGGTCGCGCCCTGCTTTTTTGTCTTGAATTCATTTAGGAATTTCGGGCGGGTCGGTTTCTCGCCCATACATTGAAAGTCGGGCTTTTGCTGGGCTAGGAAAGCCGCCGCTCACTAACGCCGCGAGCGCGTCCGTATAATGGCCCGGCGAATCACCCCAAGGGCATGCCGATGGACCTTTATCGCCGGGCCGAATGGCGCGCTTTCCGTCACGACGCCATTCGACTCCACGGTGGCGTCTGCCATCGGTGCTCGCGTGGACCGAACGAAGGGGTAGTGCTTCAGGTCCACCACAAAATCTATATTGGGACCCGTCTCCCTTGGAAATACCGGCACGACCAATGTGAGGTGTTGTGTAGAAGTTGCCACGCCGAAGAGCACGGCAAGATCAAGCCGCGATCCGGGTGGGAGCACTTCGGGGATTATGATGATCTTGGCAGCCCTGACGGCGAGTGCGAACTTTGTGGAACCGCGATCCGCTATGTCTTCCCGATCTACCACCCCAAATGGGGTACGATGGAAGTTGGCGAAATCTGCTGCGACAATCTAACGTCAACCACCTTCGCCACCGAACACATGGCCGCGCAGCATAAGCTCTTTGATCGGCGCAAGCGTTTCGTGTTTTCGTCGCGGTGGTACATAGACAAATCCGGATCGCACTGCATTGTTCAAAACCACATGGCGCTATGGGTGGTGCGTGACGGTGCGAAGTACCGGCTGAAGATGAACGGCACCACCGGCAGGCTTGAATTTGACTCGGTGCTGGAAGCCAAGATCAAGGCGTTCGATCTAATCGATTCCGACGCTGTGCGCGCGTTCCTTCGAAAAGAATTACGACGCACGGGACTATCATCGCATCGCTATCGCTAACCTCACGCAAAAAAGGCCCGGCGCGCTGGCCGGGCTTGTGTCTTCAAACCCATCCCATCTCCGCCAGCTTTTGCCAATCGGCGTCGGACAATTTCACAACGTCAATATCCTTGAAGAGTTCGGCGCGTTGGGCCGCCACCGCCAAGCGCCGTTTTGATCGCGTGCCAGCTGCTTCCGGTCTGCCCCGATAAACAGACATTGTCGGTATCCGTCGGGAGACCTCAAACGTGCCAGCAGCAGACGTCGGGCCGACTTCATTCGATCACCTCGTCGGCCAAAGCCGACAGCGACGGAGGAATGGTCAACTGCAGCAATCGGGCGGTGTGCATATTGATCAGGAAGGACAAATAGACCGGTCTCTGAATGGGAAATTCCGACGGCTTTGCGCCGCGAAGGATTTTGGCGACGATACCGCCGACCTGCCTGAACAACTCGAAATTATTCGGTCCATACGAAACGAGGCCGCCCGCCTTTGCATAGATCGGGAACAATCCAATCGAGGGCAGCCGGAATTCGCGTCCGAGTTCGGCGATCGCCGACGCCTGATCGACGAAAATAGGCGATGAGTGAACGAGCATCGCGTCTGCTTTTGTATCAACCGCGCGCTGGAACGCATTGCGAAATTCGGCCGGTTGATCGATGCCGAGCCGCAGCGTTTCAATTCCCGCATTGCGAGCGGTGGTTTCGCCGGATTTGAGCTGCGTCTGGTCGAGGTGCAAGTCGTAAAGCAGTGCGACCTTTTTAATTTGAGGAAGTATCTCCCTGATAATCTGAATCCATTTGCCCGCGATTTCTGGTGCATCAAAGAAGATCCCCGTCACATTGCCGCCGGGCCGATTGAGGCTTTGCGCTGCTCCGGTCGCAATGGGATCAGATTCGAGATCAAGCGCGACAATGGGGACGGTTTTTGTCACTTGCCGCGCGGCGACAAGACTTCCCGACCCAACGGCAAGGATTACGTCTACCTCAGCCGCCAGTTCGCCCGCGTACTTGCCAAGCAATTGATCTTTGCCGTTGGCGGATCGCACGACCAAGGTCGCTTTTTCGCTGCCGGGTTCCCTCGTCAATCCCTCGGTGAACAATCGCACTCGTTCCGCACCCAGCACACCCGGAAAAATGATGCCGACTTTTCGCGGCTCGCTGTTCTGTTGCGCGCGCGCGACGAGCGGAAACGCCGCGGCACCGCCAATAAGTGCAGTGAACTCACGCCGTCGCATGTGATCCACCGGAAGCCTGCTTGCGGAATCCAACTATAGCATTTTAAGCCGTTCGGCGCGCGACAATTGGTGACTAAAGTCCTAAATCCTCATCAGGCCCATGTCCGAATCGGGTCAATTGCCGAATAGCATCGGAAGCTGGCGCGGGCCGCGCACCGTACCCTCCGACCAGGTAACGCGACCGGCCGGGTCGAGACGGAACTCGGGAATACGCTTCAGCCATTCCTCGATTGCGACCGTCATTTCCATGCGCGCCAGGTTGGAACCAACGCAGCGGTGAATGCCGAGGCCGAATGCGGCGTGGCGGTTCTCCTTGCGGTCGATCACGACCTTGTCGGGATCCGCGAACATGGCAGGATCGCGGTTCGCCGCCGGGAACGACAGCAACACCATATTGCCGGGCTTGATCGGGCAGCCGCTAATGGTGGTCTCCTTGATCACCTCGCGCGCCATCGTCACCGGCGAATACGCGCGCAAAAATTCCTCGATCGCGGTCGGCATCAATTCCGGCTCCGCGATCAGACGTTCGCGGTCGGCAGGGGTCTTCGCCAGATGCCACAGCGAGGAGCCGATCGCGCTCCAGGTAGTGTCGATGCCGGCGATCAGCAGCAGCCGCAGCGAGCCGAGCACATGCCCATCCGACAGCGGCTGGCCTTCCTTGTCCCTGGCATTCATCAATGTCGAGATCAGGTCGTCGGTCGGATGCTTCTTGCGCTCTTCGATATGGCCGGCGAAATAGGCGGTCATGTCCTGGACCGCGGTCATCAGCGCGCTCTCATCCTTGATGCCGAGTTCCAGGATGCCGTGGATCCACTTGATAAAGAGCTCGCTGTCCTGTTCCGGAATGCCCAGCATGTGGGCGATGGCGCGAACCGGAATGTGCTTTGTGTAGCGCGCCGCCGCGTCGCATTTTCCGTCGGCGATGAATTCGTCGATCAGTTCGTTGCAGATCGCGCGCACCCGCGGCTCCAGCTTTTTCATGGCGTCCGGGGTGAACGGCGGCAGCAGCAACTGCTTGGCCGGCTTGTGCTCGGGCGGGTCGGAGGTGATCGGCGGCGCCGTGCTGGTGATCGGCGGACGGACGTCGCGCACGATGACACGGCGCGAGGAGAAGTGCTCGGTGTCGTAGGCGATCTCCTTTACCGCTTCATAGGTGGTCGGCATGTAGCAGCCGAGGAAGCGCTCGGTATGAACGACCGGGCACGCGGCGCGCAACTCGTCCCAGATCGGAAACGGATTTTCGGTCCAGCGCGGATCGGTGTGATCGAAATCGTGGGCCCAATCGGTGACCGGGGGGTGCTCGGGCATGACGCTGGCGGTATCGGACATCGGGCAACTTCCTCTGCTTGGTTCGCTAGATCAATGTTCGACGAATTCGAGTGGCTTAGAAGCCAAACCCATCGCCGAGTTCATTCCTCGGTCACTTCGATCGCAATTTCCGGACAATTGGTTTGGGCGAGCCAGGCCTTGTCCTCCTGGCCGGGAGGCACGGAGCCGTCGCCGCGCTCATGCGCGTTACCGAACTCATCGAGATCGAACAGTTCGGGCGCCAGCGACTTGCAGCGGGCGTGTCCCTGACATTTGTCCTGATCGACGCGGATTTTCAGCTTTCCGGACATGGCGGCCGCTCCCTTACTCCATCCGCGCGACGCCGCGCGGCTGGCTTTCCTCGATTTATTTTTTGGCGGCATAGGCCTATTGGCCGCCGCCCGTCCAAGTTATAGCATATTACATTGCTGCCGCGGTTGTGCTGTCAAGTCAAAAGTTATAGAGCGTTCACGCAAATGCCGCCTCGACCCGCTCGCAAGCCGCTCAACACCTACCACCATGGGGATCTCCGGGATGCCCTGGTTCAGGCCGCGCTGCAGGAGGTCGAGCGCGGAGGCCCGGAAGCCATCAGCATCAGCGCACTCGCGAAGAAGCTTGGTGTTTCGCAACCGGCCCCCTACAAGCATTTCGCCGACCGAGAGGCGCTGCTCACCGCGGTGACGGCCGAGGCGTTCCGCCAGTTCAGCGCGATCCTGCGCGATGCGATCAGCAAGCCATCGAAACGTTCAAAGCTGTCACGCTTTGCGCAGGCCACACTGGATTTCGGCCTTCGCCGCAACGGCATTTATCGGCTGATGTTCGCCTCGCGCATCATCGCCTGTGCGCCGAAGGATGGCGAGCTTCATGTTGCGGCGATGGAGACCTTCGGCCTGCTTCTGGAAGCGCTGGAAGCGCCGGCCGTCGGATTTTTGCGCGAGCGGAGCGCCTTGAAAATCTGGGCCTCGCTGCACGGCGTGGTGATGCTGGCCGAACAAGGGCTGCTCACGGGTCAGATTGCCCACGTCAGCCGCGAGGAACTGGTCGAGGATATCGTGGAGCAGACCAAATTGGGCCTGGCGCTCGCGATCGAGACCGCGGGCAAGGAAAGTTCGTAAGCTTCGAACCGCACAAAAAAACCCGGCGCGCCTCGCAGCACGCCGGATCAATAGCTTGCCGGCCCACAGCCGGATCGTTCTCGCGCCTTCAAATCACGCCGATGCGGCCTTCGGGGCGCGGTTGCGCGAGTTGCGCTGGAAGAACAACGCCTGGCTTGCCACCGCCGAGACCATCGCGGGCTGGAACGGCTTCGAGATCAAAAATGCCGGCTCGGGGCGTTCGCCGGTCAGGAAGCGCTCGGGATAGGCGGTGATGAAGACAACCGGCACCTCGAATACCCGCAAGAGCTCGTTGACCGCATCGAGCCCGGAGCTGCCGTCGGCCAATTGAATGTCGGCGAGGATCAGGCCCGGCTTCTTGTTTTTGGCAAGCGCCACCGCATCCGAATGAGTGCGCGCGACGCCGATCACGTTGTGGCCAAGATTCCTCACGAGGCTTTCGAGATCCATGGCGATGAACGTCTCGTCCTCGATGATCAGCACGTCGGTGGCGATCTCCGCCGCCATCTCGCGGCCCGCAGCGTCGGCGAGCCGACGGATCTCGGCGACGTCGATGCCGAGGATGTAGGCCACCTCCTCTTCCGAGAACCCTTCCAGCGACAACAGCAGGAAGGCCTGGCGCGGCAGCGGGGTGATGTTGGAAAGGCGGCGCTCCGGCGGCATCGCCAGCGTCGCCACGTCGGCATTGTCGTTGACGGAAACCGAATTCCAGATTTGCGTGAACAGCCGGAACAGCCCGGCGCGCGGGCCGTGCCGCTCGTCCAGTAGCGAGGAGTCCTGAAGCAAGGCCTCCAGCATGGCTGCGACATAGGCGTCGCCCGAGGCCTGGCTTCCGGTCAGCGCACGGGCGTAGCGCCGCAACAGCGGTAAATGTTCAGCAACGAGCTGCGATCGGGACATTCCCACTCCATTTTCATCTTGAGGCAAATTGGCCTGAAACTTATCTATTTAGGGTCGACGATCCAGCGACGCAGGGCGACCCGGCTCCCCTTCGTGCCGGACTACGCGCGACGGCGAATAAAGTTCCATCAAATAGTTCCCCCTTTTCGGAACCTTCTGGCGAACTTCGCATTAGCCTCTGACCGACCGCGACGCGGCCAATGCCTTACTTTCGAGAATAACTTTGAAAATGCAGGGACTTAACTCTCGGGGAAGCGTGGATCAGATCATGAAGGAAGTAAAGAAGCAGGGCGGTCTTAACGCCGAGATTCAGTCGAGAATCGGCCACCAGCTTCGCGCCATGTACGATGACGTGGTGCGCCAAGGAGTCCCGGATCGTTTTGCGGAGCTCATCCGAAAGCTCGATGGGCCGGAGGAGGCCGCCGCTCAGGTCGGGGGCGAAACCGACAAAAACAGTGGAGGGGAATAATGCCTCTCACCAACCAACTTCGCGACGACATCTTGGCGTCGGTACCTAGCCTGCGCGCGTTCGCGATCTCGCTGAGCGGTAACGGCGATCGTGCCGACGATTTGGTCCAGGAGACGTTGTTGCGGGCGATTGCCAACATCGACTCATTCCAGCCCGGCTCGAACCTGCCGGCCTGGCTGTTCACCATCTTGCGCAACCTGTTTCGCTCCGACTATCGGAAGCGGCGGCGCGAGGTTGAGGACGCCGAGGGCAATTATGCCAAGACACTGAAGACCCAGCCGGCGCAAAATGCGCACCTTGAATTCGAGGAGTTTCGCGCGGCGCTCGACAAGCTGCCGCAGGACCAGCGTGAAGCCCTGATCCTGGTCGGCGCATCCGGCTTTTCCTATGAGGATGCGGCTTCGATCTGCGGCTGCGCGGTCGGCACCATCAAGAGCCGCGTCAACCGCGCGCGATCAAAACTCTCTGCGCTGCTCTATGTCGAGGGCGCGGAGGATTTCGGCCCCGATGACACCGTGCGCGCCGTGATCGGCGGCAATGGCGGTTGAGGCGAGCCATGTTCGTCCAGGCATAAAAGGCGGCCCCGGTCGGGCCGCCTTTTGGTTTTCGCGATTGTAGGTTGTAGGGCGGGCAAAGGCGGCCGTGCCGCGACGGCCTCACTGAGCGATAACGGCGTCACCTACCGCGACGGCCTCACCGGCGCGGAGAACTTCTCGGTGCGATCTCGCTCCGTCATATCGACGACGGTCTGCATGGGCGCGGTGAGCTCATAGACATAACTGACGTCGGTGAAATACCGCTTAGCGGTGCCGCCGAGCGCTTCCGGCGCAACGCGATCGAGCAGGATCAGGCCGAAATCCGAGTCTTCACGCCGCGTCGCGGCGCTGGTGTTGAACTCTTCCCAACGGAAATGGAAAATCGTGTCCGGCTCCTCGCCGGTGACTTCCCAGTTCGCGACGATGTGCGGATGCTTGCCGACCAGCGACAGGCCTTCGTCGGAATGCGACGCCAGTTCGAAGAACAACAGCGAGAGCGACTGCGCGGCGCGCGCGCTGACCGCGATATCCGGACCGTTCACCGCGATGCGCTCGGCATGCGGTATGGCGCGCGCCTCGAACAATCCCTTCAGCTTCACACCCTGCCACTGGCTTTCGCTGAGCAGGGTGACCACGTTCGACATCGCATGAATGCGGCCGATCAGGAGCTCGCGCGCGACATCCATGTCGGAGCCGTGGCGCAGCGTTCGCGTCACTATTGACTGGATCACCGCGAGGATGTTCTTGACCCGATGGTTGAGCTCATCGATGACAGCCGTCAGCCGTCTCTCGAACCCGATCCGTACCTGAATTTCGCGGCTAAGCCTCAAATTGTTGTAGGCGACGTAGCCGAACAGACCGCAGACGATACCGGTGAGCGCCAGCCCGATCGCCCCGACGATCATCGCCGTCTGCTGCGCGCGCACGACGGCGCTGGTCTTTGCGTAATAGGCGAGCGACCAGTCGCGCCCCCCGAACGTCACCGTCCGGACCATCGACGGCGCGGGGCCGTCTGGATTTACCGCGCGCGATGTGACGACGTCCTGGTCATTCGCAAGAAACTCGTCATTAGGGTCGCGCGGATCCTTCAGCGCCACCGAAAACAACGAGCGGTCATCATTCTCCAGCATCAGCGGGGCCAGCTCGTAGGAAAAAGTGACGAAGCCCGCGGGCTCGGACGCGCCTTCCTGAAACACCGGTGCGGCCAGAGCGACGCCGACCGGCCCGTTCTGACGCAAGAGCGGGATCGGATCGGACGCCACCGGTTTACCTTCCGCCAATGCCTTCGCCAGCATCGGCCCGACGACGGAATGCTGATCGAAGGCGCGGCCGGGCAGACCGCTGGTCTCGGCCGTTCGCGGCTCCACGTCCATCAGCACGTTGATTGGCTTGTCGATGGCCTTGATGTCGAGCGGACGGTCGTCGAAATCGCGGATGTTTGGATTCGAGAAACCGGCGTGTGCGAGCTCCGTACGCGCCGCGTCAAGCTCGCTTGGCTTCAGCCGCGCGATCCAGGCGGCGATCACGAAATCGGCCTTGAAAGCATAAATTGCCGATCGCAGCGGCTGCAGCATGTTGGCTTTCACCACCGACGGCGCGCGAAACAGGCCGGCCGCAACGCGCGCCAGCAATTCGCGTTCGGTCAGCCGATCCTGGACCAGACTGGCGTGGACATCGATCGCCCGGGCCAACGCGATGCCATCGATCGCGAGCTCCTGATCATGAACGCGATAGGCGGCCAGACCGGAGAGCAGGACTCCGATCAGCGCGATGAAACCGATAATGAAGCCCAGCCGAACCACTCGCTTACCCGGAAGTAAAAGGTTGCCGAAGAGGAACAGAAAGCATCTGACGTCTGCGGGGGCGGCGGCGAATAAAAATGAGATGAACGCCAGGCGCGGCGAAATATGGGATGGCGATCATCACTACGGAACTACGGGGTTGGCCACGAACATGAACGGCGCACCGCCGGTTCGGCTTTGGCGGCGCCAGAGATTGCAATCGCAAAAGTTGAAATTTGTTCCGATCATATCGAAACTATTTTTCGGCGTCGGGCGCGCATGCGCAAAAAGGTTAACGGATCGCTGTGCCTGCCTTGACGGCTTGCTCAACACTTGCATTAACGTCCTCCTTAACCTGCTCCTTGGCGCCCGCCGACGGACGCAGGCCCCCCTTGGCCTCGATGAAGCCGATGATGCGGTCGAGCCCCTCACCCTTTTTCAGGTTGGTCATGACAAAGGGCCGCTCGCCCCGCATCCGCCGGGCGTCGGTATCCATCCTCTCCAGCGACGCGCCGACATGGGGCGCGAGGTCGATCTTGTTGATCACCAGCAGGTCTGAGCGGGTGATGCCGGGCCCGCCCTTGGAGGGGATCTTGTCGCCCGCCGCGACGTCGATGACGTAGATCGTGAGGTCGGCGAGCTCGGGCGAGAAGGTTGCGGCCAGGTTGTCGCCGCCGGATTCGATCAACACCAGATCGAGGTTGGGAAACTTCGCGCGCATGTCGGCCACCGCGGCGAGGTTCATCGAGGCGTCCTCGCGAATCGCGGTATGCGGGCAGCCGCCGGTCTCGACGCCGGTGATGCGGTCCGGTGTCAGCGACCCCGAGCGTACCAGAAACTCCGCATCCCATTTGGTGTAGATGTCGTTGGTGATTGCGGCGATGTCGTAGCGCTCGCGCATCGACTTGCAGAGCAGGTCCATCAGCGCCGTTTTTCCCGAGCCGACGGGACCACCGACGCCGATACGAAGCGGGCCGTGAGAAGATGCCATCCAAAAGTATTCCCTAGCTATCGTCGTCCCGGCGAACGGCGGGACCCATAACCACCGAATTTAACTGCTGCGACGCGCTGGAGCTCCACCCCGGCACAACCACAAACATTTGTGGTTGTGGGTCCCCGCCTTCGCGGTGACCACGGGTGGGGAGTATAGCGCCTCATGACCGGAACAGTCTCGTATATTGCGTTTCGTGCCGCAGGCTGGCGAGATCGGCGCGAAAAGTCGCGCTGCCGAGATCGTCGAGGGATGCCGCGAGCGCGCGTTTGGCCGTGGCGGCTACTACCGGCTCGAGGGCAGCCAATACGCGCTGGCTGTCGGTCTGCCCGAGCGGGATGAGCCGGGCTCCCGCGGAAATCCAGTTCGAGATCACCGCGTGGAAGAACGCGCGCAGCGCCGGCTCGAGCGGGATCGCGTGCGCTGCGCTGACCACCCCGACCGCGATCGCGTAGACAATGGCGCCGTCGCAGGCGGCGATCATCTCATCGAGCCCGGTGGAATTCCATGCGGCGCGCGCGATGTCGATGAAGGCGCGCCCCTGCGCAGTCGTCTCGAGCTGACGTTCCCGCGAGGGCACGAAAGCGGCCGCAAGCTCGGAGATCTCCCGCAGCCTGGCATCATCGCGCCTCGATGCAGCCTGATACGCCTGCGCCAGAAACACGCCGTCGCAAAATCCCGAACCATCGGCCAGCATCGCTGCCAGCCAGCCGCGCAACGAGGCCGCGTCGTTGATGTCGCCGGCTTCCACCGCCCATTCGATACCGCTGGAGTAGGAGAACGCGCCGACCGGAAACGACGGCGAAAGCCAGGTCATCAGCCGGTACAGCGCCGCCGCCTCGCCTTCTGTCATCGCGCCCCGCACGTCGCCGGGTTGCCGGCTCATTTGAGATCATGAGCATGGGAGTGATCGTGATGGCGATGATTGTGCTCGCAGTGCTCGTCGTGGTGATGGTGGTCATCATGGTCATGATGGTGGCCGTCGTCGTCCGAGGCATGATGGTGCGACGAATGATCATGCCCGGTGTGGTGATGCGCGCCGGCTTCGGCCGCGTGCGCATGGCTGTCGGCATAGGCGCCGCCTTCGGGATCGAACGGCGCCTCGATCTCGATCACGCGCGCACCAAGCCCTTTCACCATCGCCTCAATGACGTGATCGCGCCGGATGCGCAGGCCCTTCGCCGTGATCTGCGTCGGCAGATGGCGGTTGCCGAGATGCCAGGCGACCCGAACCAGATGATGCGGATCGGTCCCTCGAATTTCGACCAGCGGCTCGGGAGCTGCAAGCACCTCGATTAGCCGGCCATCCTCGAGCACCAGCGCGTCGCCGCCGCGCAACGCGACGGCGTTTTCCAGATCGAGCAGAAACGCCAATCCACGTGTGCCGGTCATCGCCATCCGCCGGCGGTGCCGATCATCGAAATCGAGCACGACGGTATCGGCGGGTCCTTCCGTCCAGCGATGCTGGCCCCTGACTTGCGTGGCGCGGATCATGGAAGTTCCTTTCACTGAGGCGTTCCTTCGCGCGAACCGGCGCCCGCTTTCGCTCGAAAACGCTCTAAAACTTCTCCACCTTGCCGTCGCTGACGATCTCGATCA
Source organism: Bradyrhizobium sp. (assembly GCA_045811565.1). GTDB lineage: Bacteria > Pseudomonadota > Alphaproteobacteria > Rhizobiales > Xanthobacteraceae > Bradyrhizobium. The sequence continues at coordinate 5,436 of JBJMTR010000167.1, read as the reverse complement.
CCGTCGGCGACACCTTCAGCGGCGCAGAATATTCGCGCCAGACCTTCATGTGCAGTGCACGGCCATGCGCATTGAGGTCCTCGCGGCTCTCCCAGCGCTCCACCACCACGAACAAATTCGGATCGTTGATGCTGGTGTGGCTCTCATAGGAAATGCAGCCCCTCTCCTTGCGGGTGGCCTCGATGCACTCCTTGGCGCCCTTGATAAAGGCATCCCGCATCTCTGGTTTTACCTGGGTGGTGGCGATGACATATATCACGCGTTTTCTCCCGATTTGTTTTGATTAGCGCACGTCGACTTTTTCGGGGGTGATGACCTCGATCTTCGGCGGGGCCGCAAAGCATTTCACGGCGACCCGACCAAAGGTCTTCATGTGCTCGGCGGCGCGGTGCGGCACCAGCGCCTCGGCATTTTCCCACTGCTCGACGAATACCATTTTGGCAGGATCGGTGACGCTTTCATGCAGGTCATAGGCGATGTTCCCGGGCTCCTTTCGGGTCTCCTTGATGCAGGCGGTCGCGGCCGCAATGAATTCGGCGCGCGTTTCAGGCTTCACGGTCAGCGTAGCAACGACATAAATCACGGAAAATCCTCCCGGCTCTTGTTCTGGCTTTGATCGCCGGGCGTGACCTTAGCGCAGAAGCGCGACCGGACGCAAAACCGGTGTCGACCCTCGGATCAGTCCGAGGGCATGCTTTTGCTGATCGCGCCTTGCTCCTTTGCTTGAGCATGATCTTTTCCGACAACCGGCGCCCAGTTTTCCGGATCATGCCCTAGAACATGAAATAGCGCTGCGCCATGGGCAGCACCTCGGCGGGGGCACAGGTCAAGAGTTCGCCGTCGGCGCGCACCTCATAGGTTTCGGCGTCGACCTCGATCGTCGGAGTGGCGCCGTTATGGATCATGCTCTTCTTGGAAATCTTGTCGCGGGTATTTTGCACCGCGTACAGTTTCTTGCCGATGCCGAGCTTTCGCGCGAGGCCACCGGTCACCGCGGCCTTCGAGGTGAATACCACCGAGGACGCCGTGAGCGATTTCCCGTAAGCTGCGAACATCGGCTGGTAGTGCACGGGCTGCGGCGTCGGAATGGACGCGTTGGGATCGCCCATCGGGGCGGCCACGATCGAGCCGCCCTTGATGATACAGTCCGGCTTGACGCCGAAGAACGCCGGCGACCACAGCACGAGATCGGCGAGCTTGCCCTTCTCGACCGAGCCGATCAGCTTTGAGACGCCATGGGCGATCGCGGGGTTGATGGTGTATTTCGAAATGTAGCGCTTGACGCGGAAATTGTCGTTGTTGCCCTTGTCCTCCGGCAATGACCCGCGCTGCTTCTTCATCTTGTCGGCGGTCTGCCACGTCCGGATGATGACTTCGCCGAGCCGGCCCATCGCTTGTGAATCCGACGACATCATCGAGAGCGCGCCGAGGTCGTGCAAAATGTCTTCCGCCGCGATGGTTTCTTTGCGGATGCGGCTTTCGGCAAACGCCAGGTCCTCGGCGATCGAAGGATCGAGATGGTGGCACACCATCAGCATGTCGAGATGCTCGTCGATGGTATTGCGGGTGAATGGCCGGGTCGGATTGGTCGAGGACGGCAGCACGTTCTTCAGGCCCGCGATCTTGATGATGTCAGGCGCGTGACCACCGCCGGCGCCTTCGGTGTGGAAGGCATGGATGGTGCGGCCCTTGAACGCCTTCACCGTGTCTTCGACGAAGCCGGATTCATTCAGCGTGTCCGAATGCAGCATCACCTGGACGTCGTAATCATCGGCGACCGACAGGCAATTGTCGATGGCCGAAGGCGTGGTGCCCCAATCCTCGTGCAGCTTCAGCGCGCAGGCGCCGGCCTTGATCATCTCCTCCAGCGCCGCCGGCCGCGACGCGTTGCCCTTGCCGGATATGCCGAGATTGACCGGGAAGGCGTCGAACGACTGGATCATGCGCGCCATGTGCCAAGGGCCGGGTGTGCAGGTCGTTGCAAACGTGCCGTGCGAGGGGCCGGTGCCGCCGCCGAGCATCGAGGTGACGCCAGACATCAGCGCGTGCTCGATCTGCTGCGGGCAAATGAAATGGATGTGGCTGTCGAAACCGCCGGCGGTGAGGATCTTGCCTTCGCCGGCGATCACATCGGTGCCGGGGCCGATCACGATGGTGACGCCGGGCTGGATGTCGGGATTGCCGGCCTTGCCGATCGCGCTGATCATGCCCTCCTTGATTGCGAGGTCGGCTTTGACGATGCCCCAGTGGTCGACGATCAGCGCGTTGGTGATGACGGTATCGGCCGCGCCTTGGCGGTTGGTGACCTGCGACTGACCCATGCCGTCGCGGATCACCTTGCCGCCGCCGAATTTCACTTCCTCGCCGTAAACCGTGAAATCCTTCTCGACTTCGATGATGAGGTCGGTATCCGCCAGCCTCACGCGATCGCCGGTGGTGGGCCCGAACATGTCGGCATAAACGGAACGTTTGATTTTTACGGACATGTCAGGCCCCTGCCCTCAGATCTGATCGGTGTCTCTTTGGTGACATCGTGACTCGCGGCCACCCCTCTCCCCAACCCTCCCCCGCAAGGGGGGAGGGAGCCAGACATTTGCGCTCACCTCACGGTAGATCACGGCGTCCACATTCACAGCTTGCCGTTTACCTCGCCGCGGAAGCCGTAGATGGTGCGCTTTCCGGCGAGTGCGACGAGTTGCACGTCGCGGGTTTGCCCGGGCTCGAAGCGCACCGCGGTGCCGGCGGCGATATCGAGCCGCATGCCGCGGGCGCGTCTGCGGTCGAACTTCAGCGCCGGATTGGTTTCGAAGAAATGATAGTGCGAGCCGACCTGGATGGGCCGGTCGCCGGTATTGGCAACGGTGAGCGTCGCGGTCTTGCGGCCGGCGTTGAGCTCGATCTCACCGTCCTGGATAAAGAGTTCGCCGGGGATCATTCTTGTCTTCCTCCGTAATTCTGCCAAGCGCGAACTATGATGTCCAATTGCACATCTGAGAAGTTCGAGAGCATAATCTCTGGATTCCGGGTTCGGCCGCTTCGCGGCCGCCCCGGAACGGCAACTTCATCTAATCGGCTCATGCACGGTGACGAGCTTGGTGCCGTCGGGGAATGTCGCCTCGACCTGGATGTCATGGATCATCTCGGCAATCCCATCCATCACCTGCGCGCGCGTCAAAACCTCCGCGCCGGCCTGCATTAGTTCGGCGACAGTGCGGCCGTCGCGCGCGCCCTCGACGATGAAGTCGGAGATGATGGCGATAGCCTCGGGATGATTGAGCTTCACGCCCCGCTCCAGCCGGCGGCGCGCCACCATGGCCGCCATCGAGATCAGAAGCTTATCCTTTTCGCGGGGAGACAAATTCATGCGAGCACTCTGATGATTTTGAACAATTCAGCGAGGAGCATGATCTTCGGATCATCCTAGTTGAGCCACAGCCGCGGCAGCGCCGAGCCGCTGGCGCGGCCGAGCACTGTCATCATGTCGGCGCGAAGCCGGGCCGCATCTTGGGCACAGAAGCGCGCCATTGCAAATCCATTCCAGGCGGAGATGCCGACTTCGCCACCGAACGAATTTGCCGCCTCGCGAATCCGCTCCACCACGGCTTCGTCGCCGGGCACGATCAGCGCGGTGCCGATCGCGACGGCGCCGTTGGCGACTGCAGGCCTAGAAAGCTTTTCGCCGATATCGCCGTCCAGCCGGATGGTTTCTGCGAACACCAGCCGGCCGCCCCGACGCATGCGCCAGCGGTCGACGAACTCGCCATGAAGCATGCGCTCGCCCATCGCGGAGCGGCCGAACACCACGATCTCGCAGAGCAGGAGGGACGCTTCTTCCGCCACATCGATGTCGATCCGCCGAAAAATCCGCGCCCGGTCGAACAGGATCGTCTCCTGCGGCAGCCAGGCGAGGTGCGAATCGGCCGCGGCTTTCAGGGATATGTTGAGCTGCGCGGCCGGCCCCGCCGCGCGGTAGACTTTTTCAGCCGCCGCCGTCGTCAGCGTCAGCCGCGTCGCCTCGCCCGCTGCGATGTCGATATCGAAACGGTCGCCGCTGGCGATGCCGCCGGCGGTATTGACGAAAACCGCCGAGAGCCCCTCGCCTTCCGGTGAAGGGAATCGCACGCGCAGCGAGCCGGATTCATGCAAATTTCCGCGGCGGGTGACGCCCTCCTGGAGGTGCACGTCGAACTTCACCGCGCCCTGGGCACGGTTGGCCGCGAACGTCGCAGAGGCCGCACGCGTCATCCTGGTCGGCATCCGCCCCAACGCTCCGCTCTTTTATCTTGACGCGTTTGCTTCACGCGAACCGGCATCCATTTCGCTCGAAAACGCTATGGGCGGCCGCGCCACCAATCCGTCACAGCGCCATCTCGCGGCTGATTTCGGCGGCATCAAGGTTAGAGCGGTCGCAGGCATATTTCACCGCACCGCGGTCAATCACCGCAAAACTGTCGCCGAGCTCGCAGGCAAAGTCGAGATATTGTTCGACCAGCACAATCGCCATGTTGCCGAGATTGCGTAGATAGGAGATGGCGCGGCCAATATCCTTGATGATCGACGGCTGAATGCCCTCGGTCGGCTCGTCCAGCAGCAGCAATTTCGGCCGCATCACCAGCGCGCGCCCGATCGCCAATTGCTGTTGTTGGCCGCCGGAGAGGTCGCCGCCGCGGCGGCCGAGCATCGTTTGCAGCACCGGAAACAGCGAGAACACGTCATCGGGGATGTGGCGGTCGTCGCGCTTGAGTGGCCCAAAGCCGGTCTTGAGGTTCTCTTCCACCGTCAGCAGTGGAAAGATCTCGCGGCCCTGCGGTACAAAGCCGATGCCGCGCCGCGCGCGCTCGTAAGGTTTCAGGCCCGTGATGTCATTGCCGTCGAAGGTGATCGAGCCGGAGGCGATCGGGTACTGGCCGACTATCGCGCGCAACAAGGAGGTCTTGCCGACGCCGTTGCGGCCTAAGACGCACATCACCTTGCCCGGCTCGGCCGCGAGCGAGACGCCGCGCAGCGCCTGCGCCGCGCCATAATAGAGGTTGATGTTGTCGACCTTCAGCATGGATCAGCGCCCCAGATACACTTCGACCACGCGCTCGTTCGATGAGACCTGATCGATGGTCCCTTCCGCCAGCACCGTCCCTTCATGCAAACACGTTACCTTGACGCCGAGCTCGCGCACGAAGGTCATATCGTGTTCGACCACCATGACCGTCTTGTCCCTGTTGATCTCTTTCAACAGCTCCGCGGTCTGACGGGTCTCGACGTCAGTCATCCCGGCCACGGGCTCGTCGACCAGCAAGAGCTTCGGATCCTGCGCCAGCAGCATGCCGATCTCGAGCCACTGCTTCTGGCCGTGCGACAGCCTGCCCGCCAATCTGTCACGGGCATCGGTCAGGCGGATGGTCTCCAGCACGCGGTCGATCCGCTCAGATTCGTCCCTGT
>JBJMTR010000166.1:0-4482 GCA_045811565.1 Bradyrhizobium sp. | reverse complement strand
TGGACCTCGGTCATCTTGTCGAGGTCGGCCTCGCTCGCCAACCCCGAGTCGATCGCCTTGCGGCGGATCTTGTCGAGGTTCAGTCCACGGCCGTCATCGGAGATCTCGATGATGATGTGGCCGCCCTCGTGATAGGCGGAGAGGCGAATCGTGCCCTGCTCGGGCTTGCCGGCGGCCAAGCGCTCGGCGGGGGTCTCCAGACCATGGTCGGCAGAGTTCCGCACCATGTGGGTCAGCGGATCCTTGATCAGGTCGAGCACCTGGCGATCGAGCTCGGTGTCTGCGCCGTGCATTTCCAGTTCGATCTGCTTGCCGAGTTCGCCGGAGAGGTCGCGGATGATGCGCGGCAATTTCTGCCAGGCATTGCCGATCGGCTGCATCCGCGTCTTCATGACGCCTTCCTGCAGCTCGGCGGTGACATTGGAGAGCCGTTGTAAGGGCACCTTGAACTCGGTGTCCTCGTTGCGCCTTGAAATCTCCAACAGCTGGTTGCGGGTCAAGACCAGCTCGGAGACCATTGTCATCAAATGCTCCAGCGTATCCACGTTGACGCGGATCGACTGGTTGGCGATCTTGTCAGTCTCCTGGACATCGCTCTCGATGGCGGCGGACTTCCTGGGCTTCCTCTCCTTCGGCGCTTCAGCCGGAGCGGGCGCGGCTGCGGCAGGTTTTGGCGCGGCCGGGGCCACCTCAATTGCGGTCTCTCGGAAGGCGCGCTCGAGCTCATCTAGCGAGACTTCGCCCGGACGCAGCGGGCGTTCCAGCACCTGCTCCACCAACATGCCCTGCGTCGCCGCGGGCTGGATCGAAGGCGCCGCAATGACGGGTGCGGCCAGGGCTGCCGCCTCGGCCGCCGCATGCGCACCGCCTTCGGCCATCGCATGCAGCTTCTCGATCAAATCCTCGTCGGTGCCCTCGGGCTCCGCCTCGGCCGCGTCCAGCCCGGCCAAAATCTCCTTGATACGATCGATGCTCGACAGGATCAGCGTGACGGCCTCGGCGGTGACCGGCATGCCGTCGCGGAATTTGCCCATCAAGGTCTCGCCGGCGTGGGCCAGCGATTCCAGCCGCGGCAGCCCCAGGAAGCCGCAGGTCCCCTTGATGGTGTGAACCAGGCGGAAGATGTTATCCAGGATCTTCGCGTCGCTCGGGTCCTGCTCGAAGCGAACCAACTGGTTATCGACGGTATCCAGGCTTTCGCTGGTCTCGGTCAGAAACTCCCGCAACAAATCATCCATGAACCCGGCCTTCGCACGCAGCGGCACGCGACATCGACGCGCCTTACGGAACTTGGCCAGCTTCCATGCAAAGCGTTTAATATTGGTTGAGCAACTGGAAAAGAACGGGATCAACAAAGAGATAAGGCGGCGTAAGTGAATCCAGGGGCCATCTGTGAACCCCCGGTTAACCATGTTCGGCCGCCGGGAATCTTAAGAGCGTGCTTTAGGAGCGCGCTTTTACGACGCGCTGACGACCACGGTTTCGCCCTCCGGTGCCAGCGTGACGCTCAACCCGCAGGCCTGTGCCAACAGCCGCGTATAATAAGGCTGCACCGCATGCGCATCGACAGCCGGCGAGGTTGCGCTCAATAGTGCCACGATATTTTGCGGCACGCGCGCATTGAACCCCGCCGCCGTGACGCGGAAGCTCATCGTCTCGCCTTCGCCAATCGGATCGATCCTCAGCGTGCCGCCGCGCGGGATCGTCTGCTGCGCGATGACCAGCATGTTCAACAGCAGCTTGACGCGGTTCTTCGGCAGCAACAGCCGCGGCAAATTCCAGCTCAGCGTGACCTTGCCATCCTCGATATGCCCTTTGGCCATGGTCTGGGCGTCGCCGAGATCGATCTGCGCGCCGGACGATCCCGCTGCGCCAAACGCGAGACGGCAGAACTGCAGCCGGGCCGACGCGGTCTTGGCGCTCTTGCGAATCAGGTCGAGCGCAAACTCGCGGTCTTCTGGTTTCGGATTATCATCGAGGACCTCAAGCCCATTGACGATCGCGCCGACAGGACTGATGAGATCGTGACAGACCCGCGAGCACAGCAACGCCGCCAACTCGAGGGCATCGGGAGCGGGACCGGGAGACGAAGTGCCAGACATAGATGGTTCCTGGAAAGCCGCGACAAACGCGGACAAGTGCGAATCACGCATGCTCTTTGGTTTGATACACTGGCAACGCACGTGCTGCCAGCACGGGGCGCGGGAGTGCCAAGGGAACACCAACAGCCGATGACATCAGCTTATGCGAGAACCGCTCATGAATAAGGCAGGCCTGGCTCTGATCGATGGCAACGCCGCGGCCACGCTGATCGAACCGTTGACCGATCTGGTGATCCGGGCCTGCGCCGCGATCCTCGCGGTCAACCGTTCCACGATGAAGATCGAGGGCAAAACCGACGGATCGCCGGTGACGGAAGCCGATCTCGCCGCCGACCGGATCATCGGCGAAGGTCTGGCACGGCTCGCGCCAAAATTATCCTCGTTGTCGGAGGAACGCCTCCATCTGGCGAAGCCGCCGTACAAGGACAGCTTCTTCCTGATCGATCCGCTCGACGGCACCAAGGAATTCGTCGCCGGGCGCAACGAGTTCACGGTCAATCTCGCGCTGGTGACGCAGGGAACCCCGCTGCTCGGCATCATCGGCGCACCGGCGCTGGGCGTGATCTGGCGCGGGATCGTCGGCCGCGGCGCCGAGCGGCTGACGCTGCGCGAGGGCGCTAACCCCCTCGCGGCGCCGATTCATACCCGTCCCTGCCCGCCGCGTGGAAAGCCCTGGACGGCAGCGGTCAGCCGCTCGCATGGCGATCCAAGGACGGAAGCCTTTATTGCAGCTCGCGCCGGCGCCGTCAGGGTCGAGCTTGGCTCGGCGGTGAAATTCGGGCACGTCGCCGAAGGCAAAGTCGATATCTATCCCCGCCTGTCGCCGACATGCGAATGGGACGTGGCGGCCGGCCACGCCGTCGTCACCGCCGCCGGCGGCAGGGTCACGGATGCCAAAGGCGCCGCCCTGCAGTTTGGCCTGGGCGCGGAGGATTTCATCGTGCCGGAATTCATCGCCTGGGGCGATCCCGCGGCGGCGATTTGAGGCGTTGCCGCGAACTGGCTGCCGCCTCTCCCGGAGGGAGGGCTGAAGAGAGAAACCTACTGCGCGAGGTTCTGCTTCAGCTCCGGCCAGCGCGCGCTGGCGTCTTTCAGAAAGCGGGCTGGATCGGCGGCGAAGGCGTTGCGGTTGTCTTCCCGGCCGAACAGGTAAAGCCGCTGTCCGCTCACCAGCCAGATCCGCGGGTTGCTTGCATAGGTCACGCCGCGGCCGAGGTCGACCGGGTCATAGCCGCCGAACTGCGGGCCGTAGATTTCGGGATGGGCGACAAAGGACGCGCGGTTGCCCTCATTGCGGAAGCGCCAGATCGCGCCCGCCGCGGAGGCTTCGAAGTCCGGATAACCTTGGGCGGCGACGGAATCGGTGAAATAGGCGACGGGGTCAAAACCCTCGATGGCAAGCCCGGAATACCGGTTGACGATCACCCGCTCGGTGGTCGCGGCCCGGGCGGCTAAATCCGGGGAGGTAGTCGCGAAAAAACCCGCCAATAGCGCGAAAAACGCCATCCGGGGGCACCAACCGTATCTTTCCTGCCGTTGTGCCGTCATAGTTGGTATCGATAACATCCGAGTCGAGGGGACGCTGGTCGCAACCTAGAGCCGTGTTTGTTGGTGTTAGGTTAAGGCGGCGGCCAGAATTTCGATAGCAGGGGTTCTTTATGAGTTTCGCATCACGCCTTGCCGCGGTGATGTTTGCGGCGCTGATGTGCTGGGCCGTGCCTGTTTCCGCGCAGCAGGCGCCGCCGCCGCAATATCCGCCGCCGCAGCGGCAGGCCACGCCCAACACCTTCGGGCCGGACGAGCTGGTATCCGCCGGACACAAGTTTTTCGGCAACGTCTCGCGCGGCCTCGCCTCCATTATCGAGCGCGCAGTCAGCCAATGGGGACTGCCCAACGGCTATGTGCTCGGGGAAGAGGGCTCAGGCGCCTTTGTCGCCGGCCTGCGCTATGGCGAAGGCACGCTCTACACCAAGAATGCCGGCGACTTGCGGGTCTACTGGCAGGGTCCCTCGGTCGGCTTCGACTGGGGCGGCGAAGGCGCGCGCACCATGACGCTGGTCTACAATTTGCCGGCCACCAACGCGATCTACCAGCGCTTCGTCGGCATTGACGGCTCGGCCTACATCGTCGGCGGCTTCGGCATGACCGCGCTTACCGCCAACAACATCGTGCTGGTGCCGATCCGCTCCGGCATCGGGTTACGGCTCGGCGCCAATGTCGGCTATCTCAAATATACCCCGCGCGCGACCTGGAACCCGTTCTAGCCCCGTATTCCGCAAAAGCGTGCCCTTGGACTTGATCCGAGGCTGGACACCGATTCTGTGACCAGAACACGCAAAACGGCTGCGGATTCGCGTTAAAGCGCCGTTGGGCTGGCCTT
>JBJMTR010000165.1:0-3513 GCA_045811565.1 Bradyrhizobium sp. | reverse complement strand
GGCATCCTTTAGCTGGATGTCAAATTCGGTCACACGCAACCTAACTAAAGCATGATCCGGTCAGCGGCAAACTCAATTCACGAATTATGAACGCGCGGAGGTTTAACACAACCGCTGAGACTAACTAGCCGAAGGTGCAGGCCCCGTCGGCGTCGCTGATAGCGATCCATCGGATAATCAGCGATTCTTCGCGCTCGTTAGCGTTGCACGCAGTGCTAATGCCCATGCTTGAGCAGCTTTTCCGCTTGTTCGATTTCCGGCAGATCTTGCCCCGTATCAAAATCGAGGAAGACTGGCGCGAGCAGCTCGGATACGGCCCCCGCTCGGCCGTCCCTGACGCAAAGGCGCGCAAGTCCAAGCGCGGCGCGCAGCTCGAAAGTCTTCGTCTGTTGGCTTCTGGCGATTTCCAGGGCGCTATTGAAGGCATCTTCGGCAGCGGAAACCTTCGGCGGGTCACTATGCAACAAAAGCTCAGCACGGATACGATGCAGTTCGGCATCCAGCCAATGCTGCCCGGTTTGTTCAGCCCAGCCGATCAACTCTCTTAAAATCTCCAGCCCAGTCTCGAGTTGCCCTGCCTCTGCGTTCGCCACGGCAACCTGCATCCCCCAAAATGGTTCACAAAGATAGCAGTCATTTTCGTGAAGCAATGTCCAGCCTCGGCACATTTCCGCGAGTCCGCCCATTCGATCGCCGGCACGCCACTTTGCGAATCCGTTTAGGTGGGTACCGGCGGCCACATACAACGGCATCGTGTGCTCGCGGGCGAGCGCAAGGATGGTCTCGGTTTCTTGCAACATGCCAGGATGCACTCCGCATACCCCGTCGAAAACAGCCTTGTGAACGAGCGCATTGGCTTGAGCAAGCGCACGCTTTTCTCCCGGAGCGCTCATCGCCTCCTCGGCGAGTCGTCGCGATCGATCAATCTGCCCAAGCGGCCAAAGCACCAGGGCAAGAAACCGCATGATAACGGACGGCAGGTCCAGCGTCGACGCCTTGAAGACCGCTGGATTCGGCTCGGCATCATAGATCGCGAGTGCTTGCTCAAGATGCACTCTCGCGTTCAAGTAGTCGCCTCCGAACCAGCAGGTCACTCCCCTTGCGTAGTGTGCGACGATTGCGGCCACAGGCGATTCCGGTCGCCGGCTGGCGGCGCTCATTATTGCCTCGGCCAACTCCCGCATCGGCGCGATCTCGCCGTGAGTCAAGCTGGCATTGAACAGACCCGAATGGATCGGCGCCAGTTCAACCGGATCATTGACGTCAGCCGCGAACTGCCGGGCACGCGTCCATGCGGCCACCGTTTCGGGAGCGCTGTGCCCAAGGCTGCCCCGCAGCGCGCGGCCATAAGCGATTTGGAGATGAAGCCGATTCATGGCTCGGCCCGGCTCACCAGGCAGCTCATCGGAGATGGCAACCGCCTTACCGAGATGCGCGATCGCCTCGGAATATGCCGAGCGCTTCAACGCCTGCTGGCCCGCCTTGCGCCACCACTCCAAGGCTACCTCGCTCAGCCCCGCTTCGGTGAAGTGGTACGCCACGATTTCCGGCTCGGTCTCGGCGATGACCGGAAACTTGTCGCGCAGGACATCGCCAATGTGTTTGTGGAGCAGTTGCCGTCGGCTCTTGAGTAGGCTCTCGTAAGCCGCTTCCTGAACCAGCGCATGCTTGAAGCTATAGCTCGCTTCCGGCGGCGTCCCGCGGCGCAATAGCAGTTCGGCCTCTTCGAGCTGCCCCAGTGCGGCGTTCAGCGCCAGATCATCGCGCCCCGCTACACATCGCAGCAGCATGTATGAGAAGTCGCGGCCAATAGCGGCGCCTATCTGTGCCACCTCCTTGACCGGCGCCAACCGGTCGAGCCGCGCCATAAGCGAGTCCTGCAGCGTCGCGGGAATGGCGAGTGGTGGTAGCGGACTATCGAGGCGATAGCGTCCGGTATCTTCCACGAGCAATCCGGACTCCAGCACCATCTTGGTCAACTCCTCGACGAACAGCGGGATACCATCCGTCTTGTCGATGATCTGCGTCATCATTTCGCCTGGCAGTTGTCGACCGATGGTCACCTGCTCGACCAGAGCGCGCGTGTCCTGTCGGTCGAGCCGATCGAGCCGCAGCAGACTGACATTGGCAAGGCCTGCCCAGGGCGGCTCGAACTCGGGCCGGAATGTCATGAGCACGAGGATCGGCAGTCCCCTGATCCGATCGACCGAGAGGTCGAACAGCTCGAGCGTCGTGGCATCAGCCCAATGCATGTCCTCGCAGACAATCAGCAGCGGTTGCTGCCGTGCCAAGCCCTCAAGCTGATCGAGAAGAGCCGCGAACGTCTGTCGCCGCTGCTGCACCGGACTCAAGCCGAGCGGCGGATAGCGCTCGCCGGTCGTGATCGAAAGAAGCGCGGCAATGAGCGGCGTCGCCGTAGCCACCTGCTGCGTACCAAGCGCCAGCATTGCCTCAAGCTTGTCGAGCTTTTGCTCGGGCGTGTCCTGTGACCTGATGCCGGCGGCGCGCTCGAGCTGGGCGATGAAGGGATGAAGCGCACTGTTCGTGTGGTAGGGCGAGCACTGATAGCGCACCCGGCGGTGCGAACCCAAGGCGGGGCTCTCGGACAGTGTTGCCACGATCCGCGATTTGCCGATCCCTGCCTCGCCAGAAATCAACACCACCTGGCCCTGGCCCTGCCACGCCAGCTGCTGCCGCGAGAGCGCGACTGCGATCTCTGCCTTGCGGCCGACAAAGCCCATCGAGCGCGCGGTGCGCACCGCTTCGAAGCGGCTCTCCGATGCGGCTCCACCTTCGACCGCCCAAACCGCGATGGGTTCGGAGATGCCCTTGACCTCGCGGCGGCCGAGGCTGCGAAAACTGAATAAATCGCCGAGCAGCCGGCGCGTCGAACCAGCAACGACAACGGCCCCCGGCTCCGCCAGGCTCTGCAGCCGGGCAGCGATGTTCGGCGTATCGCCGACCAGTGCCTGCTCCTCTGACGCGCCTCCGCTGATGAGATCGCCTACCACCACAAGCCCGGTCGCGATGGCGATCCTCACCTCGACCCGTTCTTTGCGCGCCTCGAGCGGCCCTGTTGCGGTGATGATGTCGAGGCCCGCCCGCACAGCGCGCTCCGCGTCATCCTCGTGTGCGCGGGGATAGCCGAAATAGGCGAGTATTCCGTCGCCCACAAACCTGGCGATAATGCCGTCGTAGGTGGCGATGACCCTCGCGCAGGCGGCCCGATAGGAACGGATAACCTCCCACATGTCCTCGGGATCGAGGCGCGCCGAGAGCGCAGTCGAGCCTACTAGATCGCAGAACATAACCGTGAGATGGCGCCGCTCGGCGTCGTGCCGAGGAGCCGGCTCGGCGACCAATTCGGCTTGATTGAGTTCGGCGACCGCGCGCAGCATTTTACGACGATGGCCGAGCAGGACCCCGAGCCTATCGAAGTCCTGGTCCGTGAGTTCGGGAAGGACACTCAGATCGATCCCATTCTCGGCAAAACGCAGCGCGTATTGCCCAAGC
>JBJMTR010000164.1:0-17255 GCA_045811565.1 Bradyrhizobium sp. | reverse complement strand
GACCTCGCCGGTGAGCTTGCCGTCGCGTATCTTCAACTGATTGGCGCGGTTTTCCTGGAACCCGATTTTGGCGGCTACCGCGTTGGTGAAGAGCGTAAAACCGCCGGAGATCAGACAGGTCCAGGCGCCATTGGCGCGCATGGTCGCGACCAGCTCGCGGCCGCCCGGGGTCGGCGCGATACGCTTTTGCAGGACTTCGTCGACCACGTTGGCCGGCATGTCCTTTAAAAGCGCGACGCGTTCGCGCAACGCCGGTTCGAACTCGATCTCGCCGCGCATCGCGCGTTCGGTGATTTTGGCGACGTGAGCTTTCAGCCCGGCAAAGTCGGCGAGTTCATCGATGCATTCCTGGCCGATCATCGTGGAATCCATGTCGGCGAGAAAAAGCTTCTTGCGCCGGAACGCCTGAGGCTGCACGACAATGTCGATCGGCAGATCGCCGCGCGCCTGGCGCAGGCGGGTTTCGATGCCGCGGATATCGCCGCTCCCGTCGAAGGGAATATCGACCGCGACTTCGTCGAACAGCCATTGTGCCCTGCCAGGTGACGGGAGCACAGCCAGCGCGCCCTCGACGATGGTGGAATCGAGCGCGGGGTTGGCGGGATTGCAAATGAGCGTGGCGACGAGGGACATGCAGGCGAATTCGCGGATTGTGAATAAGGCTGTGCTTATCGCAGGGCCAACCGCTAGCGGCAAGTCGGCGCTAGCGCTCGAGCTTGCGGAAAAAGCCGGCGGCGTGGTCATTAATGCAGATTCCATGCAGGTCTACCGCGATCTCCGCATCATCACGGCGCGGCCGACGCCGGCGGAAGAATGGCGCGTGCCGCATTCCCTGTACGGCCACGTCGATGCCGCGGTGAATTTCTCCGCCGGCGCGTGGGTCACGGATGCCGCGAGCATGCTGGCGGAGGTGCGCGCGCAAAAGCGCCTGCCGATTTTCGTGGGCGGCTCGGGGCTGTACTTCAAGGCGTTGATCCGCGGCCTGTCGGCGGTGCCGCCGATACCTGCCGACCTGCGCGAAGGCGTGCGCGCAAGGCTCGAACGCGATGGCGTCGAGGCGCTGCATGTCGAACTGGCGCGGCGCGATCCCGTGTCGGCCGAACGTTTGAAGCCGCGCGATCGGACCCGCATCGCGCGTGCGTTGGAGGTCATCGAGGCGACCGGCCGTTCGCTGACCGACTGGCACCGCGAAGGATTACCGCCGCTGTTGCCGCCGGGCACGTTCAACGCGCTGTTTCTGGCGTCGGAGCGCGATCAACTCTATGCGCGGATCGACGCCCGGTTCAATGCGATGATTGACGCCGGCGCGCTGGAGGAGGTCGCAGCGCTGGCAGCGCGAAAACTCGATCCGTTGCTGCCGGCGATGAAAGCCCACGGCGTGCCGGTGCTGATCCGCCATCTCAACGGCGAGATTTCGCGGGAACAAGCAGCCGAGATTGGCCGCGCCGACACCCGTCATTATGCGAAGCGGCAGTTCACCTGGTTCCGGCACCAGCTGCCGGAATTCGAATGGGTGAAGCCGGCGGAGGCGACGGGGTGGTTCGCAACCAAGACCTCATCCTAGGAGCGGCATCTTCGCCGCGTCTCGAATGATGGGCCGCGCGGAGGCCCCGTTGTTCGAGACGGCGCAAAAGCGCCTCCTCATCATGAGGGGCGCAGCTGGCGCCGCATGGCAGGGGAGAGCAAATTCGCACTCGCCGAACGCCCGCAACCCCGCTAAGCTGCCACAATCGCGAGGAGCGCCGCATTCCCTTGACTTCCGGGGGCTGGCCGCTATAAATCGCGCAATCTTTGGGAAATCTGGGCCGGCGAATGCGTAATATTATTACCAAATCCCTTATCGTCGTCGTACCCAGGCGCACCGCCGGGGATGGCTGAAGGCCATCCACATTCAGGCGGTGTGCATGGGGCCTCTTGGGGCCCTTTTTTATTTCCCGAAACAGAAACTAAAAGAAGTCGCGCAAGCAGCGCATCCGGAGCAAGCCATGACCGACAAGAGCCACGACAAGAACCAGATGACGGGAGCCGCAATGATTGTGCGCGCGCTCATCGATCATGGCGTGCAGCACATCTTCGGCTATCCCGGCGGCGCGGTGCTTCCGATCTATGACGAAATTTTCCAGCAGAGCGAGGTCGAGCACATCCTGGTGCGGCACGAGCAGGGCGCCGGCCACGCCGCCGAAGGGTATGCGCGCTCGACCGGCAAGCCGGGCGTGGTGCTGGTGACCTCGGGTCCCGGCGCCACCAACATGGTGACGCCGCTGACCGACGCGCTGATGGATTCGATTCCCCTGGTGTGCATCACCGGCCAGGTGCCGACGCATCTGATCGGCAACGACGCTTTCCAGGAATGCGACACCGTCGGCATCACCCGACCCAGCACCAAGCACAACTGGCTGGTGCGCGACGTCAACGATCTCGCGAAAGTGCTGCACGAGGCATTTTACGTCGCGACCAGCGGACGGCCCGGTCCGGTCGTGGTCGACGTCCCCAAGGACGTGCAGTTCGCGGTCGGCACCTATCATCCGCCGCGCAAATCCGACGTGCATGTGTCCTACACGCCGCGCGTCAAGGGTGATGCGGCGCAGATCCGCAAAGCGGTGGCGCTGCTCGCCTCCGCCAGGCGTCCGGTGATCTATAGCGGCGGCGGCGTGATCAATTCCGGTCCCGAGGCCTCAAAACTGCTGCGCGAGCTGGTCGATACCACCGGTTTTCCGATCACCTCGACGCTGATGGGGCTTGGCGCCTATCCGGCATCCGGCAAGAACTGGCTCGGCATGCTCGGCATGCACGGCACTTACGAAGCCAACATGACGATGCATGGTTGCGACGTCATGCTGTGCGTCGGCGCGCGCTTCGACGACCGCATCACCGGGAGGATCGACGCGTTTTCACCGGGTTCGAAGAAGATCCACATCGACATCGATCCATCCTCGATCAACAAGAACATCCGCGTCGACGTGCCAATCATCGGCGATGCCGGCAACGTGCTGGGCGATTTGCTGCAGGTGTTCAAGGCGGAGGCGAAAAAGTCCGACATCAAGGCGTGGTGGCAGGAGATCGCGAAGTGGCGTGCGCGCAATTCGCTCTCCTACAAAAAGAACAACGATATCATCCTGCCGCAATTTGCGATCCAGAAGCTGTTCGACGCGACGCGCGGCCGCGACACCTACATCACCACCGAAGTCGGCCAGCATCAGATGTGGGCGGCGCAGTTTTTCGGCTTTGAACAGCCGCACCGCTGGATGACCTCGGGCGGCCTCGGAACCATGGGCTATGGCCTGCCGGCGGCGCTGGGCGTGCAGGTCGCACATCCCGACAGCCTGGTCATCGATATCGCCGGCGATGCCTCGGTGCAGATGACGATGCAGGAGATGTCGACGGCGGTTCAATATGAATTGCCGATCAAGATCTTCATCCTGAACAACCAGTACATGGGCATGGTGCGGCAGTGGCAACAGCTTTTGCACGGCAACCGGCTGTCGCACTCCTACTCGGAAGCGCTGCCGGATTTCGTCAAGCTGGCGGACGCCTTCGGTTGCGTCGGCCTGCGGGCGATCAAGCCCGGGGATCTCGAAGGCGCGATCAAGGAGATGATCTCGATCAAGCGGCCGGTACTGTTCGATTGCCGTGTCGCGGCGCTGGAGAACTGCTTCCCGATGATTCCCTCCGGCAAGGCGCACAACGAAATGCTGCTGCCGGTGGAAGCAACCGATGAGGCCACCGCTTCGGCCTTCGCCGGTGGCAAGGCGCTGGTGTGAGGTGAGGCGGCGAGATGTTTGATCTCAGGGAGCTCGAGCGGGCGCACGAGGTTGTCGGCGCCGCGTTGCCGCCGACGCCGGCGCATGCGTGGCCGCTCCTGGCGGAACGGCTGGGCGCAGCTGTGGTGGTCAAGCACGAAAACCATACGCCGATCGGCGCCTTTAAGGTGCGTGGCGGACTGGTTTATGTCGATCGCCTGAAGCGCGAGCGGTCCGGAACACCCGGATTGATCTCGGCGACACGCGGCAATCACGGCCAAAGCCTTGCCTTTGCTGCGAGCCGCTATCGGCTGCCGGTGACGATCTACGTGCCGCGCGGCAATTCGGTGGAGAAGAACCGCGCGATGCGGGCGTTCGGCGCCAACCTTGTTGAACACGGCGAGGATTTCCAGGCGGCACGGGAGGAAGCCGTTCGCCGTGCGGATGCCTCGGATCTTCACATGGTGCCGTCGTTCCATCGCGACCTGGTATTGGGGGTTGCGACCTACGCGCTCGAACTGTTGAGGAAGGCGCCCGATCTCGACCTCCTCTATGTGCCGATCGGGCAGGGCTCCGGCATCTGCGGCTGCATCCTGGCGCGCGATCTGCTGGGTCTCAAGACGGAAATCGTCGGCGTGCAATCGACCGAGGCTGCGTCTTACGCGCTGTCATTCGCGGCGGGTACGGTCGTAACCACCGAGACCAGCAATACGCTCGCCGACGGCATGGCGACCCGCATTCCCGATGCCGACGCGTTTGCGGTCATCCGCCAGGGCGCCTCGCGCATTGTACAGGTCACTGACGCCGAGATCGGCGCCGCGATCCGCGCCTACTGGACTGATACGCATAATCTCGCCGAAGGCGCCGGCGCTGCCGCACTCGCCGCCGCGTTGCAGGAAAGGCACAGACTTCACGGTAAGCGCGTCGGTCTGATCCTGAGCGGCGGCAATATCGATTTCGATTTGTTCCGCCGATGGGTGATGCCGGAGAGTGCCGTCGTGGACAGGATGGCGGTGTGACGATGGTCGAAGATAGGCAAAATTTCGCTTCATCTGCGGTATCATGCGCGGACTTGATCCGTGCATCCATCGCACTTCATCAAAGGCATTTTACGAAGATGATGGATTGCCGGGTCAAGCCCGGAAATGACAGCAAACACGTCGACGCGACGCAAACCTGAGAACCACAATGAACCAGCCCGCATCAGCCTACTTCCTGGAAGAGCGCCACGACCCGACCGAGTCGCACACGCTCTCGGTGCTCGTGCAGAACGAGCCGGGCGTGCTCGCGCGCGTGATCGGGCTGTTTTCCGGCCGCGGCTACAACATCGAAAGCCTCACGGTCTCGGAGACCGAGAGCCAAAAACATCTCTCGCGCATCACCATCGTCACTACGGGCACGCCGATGGTGATCGAACAGATCAAGCACCAGCTCGACCGCATGGTTCCGGTATACCGCGTCGTCGACATGACGCTGACCGGCCGTTCGATCGAACGCGAGCTTGCGATGGTGAAAGTGCGCGGCGGCGGCGACAACCGCGTCGAGGCGCTGCGGCTCGCGGATGCCTTTCGCGCCCGCGTGATTGACGCCACCATCGAAAGCTTTGTGTTCGAGATCACGGGCAATTCCGCCAAGATCAACCAGTTCGTCGATCTGATGCGTCCGCTCGGCCTTGTCGAGGTGTCACGCACCGGCGTTGCCGCGATCGGGCGCGGGCCTGAAGGGATGTGAACCATGCTGGCGCGCGACTGGTATTACAATCAGCGGCGGCGGATCGGGCTCGATAATGCCGTCGCCTCGATCTACGACCGGCATGACGACTCTGACCTCCGCGCCCGCGCTGCGCTGATCATGCTCGGCGTACAGCGCGGCTGGCGCGTCGCAGATATCGGCTGCGGCAACGGCGTGCTGGCCTGCGAAGCGTCGCTGATGGGCGCCGAGGTCGATGCCATCGATATTTCGCCGGCGATGCTGGCGCTCGCCGACATCTATGCGCGCGACCGGAAAGCGCCCATCCGCACCCAATCGGCAGGGCTGTTGAGCTTCGCCTATCGGCCGAATTCCTACGACCTGATTGTCAGCGAATTCACGCTGCATCATTTGCCGGATTTCTGGAAGACGGTGGCGTTGTCACGGATCTATAACGCGCTAAAGCCCGGCGCCGGCTTCTACCTGCGCGACATCGTCTTCGTCAGCATGCCCGACGGCGTCGAGCGCGATGTCGAGGCGTGGGCCGATTTTTCCATCAAGAACCACGAGTTCGAGCGCGAGAGTGTGGTCACCCACATGCGCGACGAATATTCGACCTTCGGCTGGGTGATCGAGCGGATGCTGACCGATGTCGGCTTCACGCTGGTCTCGGTCGACTATCACGCGCCGCTGCACGGCACTTATCTGCTGCAAAAACCCAAGCCGGATCAACAGAGCTAGACAAACAATGAAGCCGGCCGACGTCTGCATCGCCGTCGTGGTCGCGGTAATCTGGGGACTTGCATTCGTCGCGAGCCGGATCGCGCTCGACGAATTTTCGCCGGAGCTGATGACGACGCTGCGCTTCGCCATCGCGGCGGTGCCGTGCCTCTTCGTGCGCAAGCCGAAAGTATCCTGGCCGCTGTTGGTCGCGATCAGTGCCACGCTGTTCCTTGGCCAATTCCTGGCGCAAGCCTTTGCCATCGCGCATGGCGTTCCCGTCGGCCTCACCAGCGTGATCGTGCAGAGCCAGGCGCTGTTCACCATCGCCTTTGCAGCGGTCATGTTCGGCGAATTGGCGACGCGGATGCAAACCATCGGAATCGGGATCGCCAGCGTCGGCCTGCTGATGATCTGCGGCACCGTCGGCTATGATTTCAGCGTCGGTGCTTTTGCGGTGCTGGTGATTTCTCCGATCAGCTTTGCGATCGGCAATCTCCTGCTGCGCCGCGCGCAGGGCGTGGCGATGTTCGATCTGTTCGCGTGGCTGTGTCTGGCCGCCGCGGTGCCATTGTTCGTCCTGACGCTGGTCAGCAACGGACCGCAGCCGACCGGGCATGCACTCTCACACATGTCGCTGACCGGTGTTGTCTGCATGCTCTTCCTCGGCGGCATCTCCACCAGTATCGCCTATTGGCTATGGGGCCGACTGCTGCGCGACCATCCGGCGGCGCAGGTGGTGCCGTTCGCGCTGCTGGTGCCGTTTGTCGGCTCCGCGGCGTCGAGCATCGTGTTTGGTGAGACCTTCGGGCCGCTGCGGCTCGCCGGAATGATCACCGTGGTCGGCGGCATCGCCATCATGCTGCTGTCGAAACGTCCGAAAATCCTGCCGAAGATCGCCTGAGTGTGCACCCATGTCGCAATCGCTCCTGATCGCCTTTGTCATGTTCGCCATCGTGATGTTCTTCACGCCGGGGCCCAACAACATCATGCTGCTGTCGTCGGGGCTCACTTACGGTTTCCGCCGGACGGTGCCGCATATCGCCGGCATCACCATTGGTTTTGCTTTCATGATCGGTGCGGTCGGCGTTGGCTTGGGCACGGTCTTCATCGCCTATCCGGTGCTGCAGACCATCCTCAAATATGCCGGGGTCGCTTATCTCGTTTATTTGGCTGCCATGATCGCGCTGTCCGAGCCGGTCGAAGCGGATAAGGAGAAGGGGCGCGGGCCAATGACGTTCTGGGGCGCAGCCATGTTCCAGTGGGTCAACGCCAAGGGCTGGGTCATGGTGATCGGCACCATCACCGCCTATGCGACGATCGCTTCCTTTCCCTGGAATATCGCAATCCAGGTCGCGCTCAGCCTGATGTTGGGAGCGCTGTCCTGCACCGCCTGGGCGTTGTTCGGGACGGCGCTGCGGCCGATCCTGATCTCGCCCCGTGCCGTGCGGGCCTTCAATATTGTCATGGCGGTGCTGCTCCTGGCCTCGCTCTATCCGGTCCTCACCGACGCATGATGCCGCACCGCCATGCGAGATGAGGGTTTCCCCTGACGGGGAAAATGCTCTAGACAACGCCGGAAATTCGCGGGCGCCCGGCGGTCCTATCTATCCGAAAGCCTGATCCATCGGCCGATTTCGGCCCCCCTCAAGAGGAAACCACTATGCGTGTTTATTACGATCGCGACGCAGACCTGAACCTGATCAAAGGCAAGAAAGTCGTCATCGTCGGCTATGGCAGCCAGGGCCATGCCCATGCGCTGAATCTGAAGGATTCCGGCGTGAAGGAAGTGGCGATTGCGCTGCGCAAGGGTTCGGCGTCGGCCAGGAAGGCGGAAGCCGCCGGCTTCAAGGTGATGGAAGTCGCCGACGCCGCGAAGTGGGCGGACCTTGTGATGATGCTCACCCCTGACGAACTGCAGGGCGACATCTATCGCGATCAGCTGCATGACAACATGAAGAAGGGCGCAGCCCTGGTGTTCGCACACGGGCTCAACGTGCACTTCAACCTGCTCGATCCGCGCCCCGACCTCGATGTCCTGATGATCGCCCCGAAAGGCCCCGGCCATACAGTGCGCTCCGAATATCAGCGCGGCGGCGGCGTGCCCTGTCTGATCGCGATCGCCAAGGATGTGTCGGGAAACGCGCATGATCTCGGCCTCAGCTACGCTTCCGCGATCGGCGGCGGCCGCGCCGGCATCATCGAGACCACGTTCAAGGAAGAATGTGAGACGGACCTGTTCGGCGAGCAGGTCGTGCTCTGCGGTGGCCTGGTCGAACTGATCAAGGGTGGTTTTGAGACGCTGGTGGAAGCCGGCTACGCGCCCGAGATGGCCTATTTCGAATGCCTGCACGAGGTGAAGCTGATCGTCGACCTGATCTACGAAGGCGGTATCGCCAACATGAACTACTCGATCTCCAACACCGCCGAATATGGCGAATACGTCACCGGCCCGCGCATCGTCACCGACGAGACCAAGAAGGAAATGAAGCGCGTGCTCAACGACATCCAGTCCGGCAAGTTCGCGCGCGACTGGATGCTGGAGAACAAGGTCAACCAGACCTCGTTCAAGGCGACCAGGGCCAAACTCGCCGCGCATCCGATCGAGGAAGTCGGCGTCAAGCTTCGCGACATGATGCCCTGGATCAAGAAGGGCGCGCTGGTGGACAAGACCAAGAATTGAGATCGTAGGGTGGGCGAAGGGCCAACGGGTCGCGCGATGCGCGCCCGATGGCAGGCTCCGCGTGCCCACCATCAACACAACGATCCGCGGATAGATGGTGGGGACGGCGCAAACGCGCCGTTGCCCACCCTACAGTTGCGTCAGCCCAGCCCCTGCGCCGTGATCACGGCGCTGGTCGAAATAGTGGCGCTCGCACATCATCCTGGCCGGGCCAGACGCGAAGTCGAAGCCTGATCGGGAAACGGCGTGCGTGAAGCGGCGAGTAACCGCGCACGGCCTCTTCGCCTTCGAACACCATCCCGGCGCCGTAGAGCACGTCCGACCGAAGTCGAACGACAGGTACCCTCCTGCGCCAGACGGCATCCGGCCGCCAATCGATTCCGAGCGAGCGTGAACCTCAGCGCGCGCTTTTTTTCGCCCCCTTCGGAACATCGCTTGCTCCTTCAGGTTGGCTTTCGGCGGAGGAGAGATTGGGACAGTGAAACCGCAGCGAAACCGCAGCGCACGCTGCAGATAGCGGGCACTGCGAACGAGGGATTCCGAAGATGCAGGCAGAAGAAATCGCAGAGCGACAAAAGCGGGCCGGCGCAGAGCAGGCAGACGAAATGGCCAAGGCCGTTCACGGCGCTGCAAGTGAACTCGAGGACCAAATGCCGAGGACCGCCGAGTTCGTGCACACGGCCGCTTCGCGGCTCGAGCAGGGCGCCGGCGCCCTTCGCGAGCGCAGCGTCCGGGACCTTATAAGCAGCTTCAACGATTTCGGCAGGAAGGAGCCTCTGGCTGTTTTCGGCAGCGCAGTGCTCGCCGGATTCGCGATCTCCCGTTTTCTCAAGAGTTCCGCGGGCAATTCACGTTGAGGAGCATACGATGGCTGTCCCGAACTACCAGCGCTCAGTACCCGAAATCATCAGCGATCTCTTCGCACAATTGACCACGCTCCTGCGCAAGGAGGCGCAACTTGCCCGCGCGGAGGTTTCCGAGAATGTCGCCAGCATCGGGCGAGGTCTCGGGCTCCTCGTCGGCGGCGCCGTTCTCCTGATCCCGGCGCTGGTCATCCTGCTTCAGGCGGGCGTCGCGGCGCTCGCCGAAGGTTACGGCATGACCTCCTACTGGTCCGCGCTCGTCGTCGGCGGAGGTGTGCTGATCCTCGGGATCATTCTCCTCCTGATCGGCGTGAGCCGTCTCAGAATCGAAAACATCGTGCCCAACAGAACCGTCCACCAGCTCCAGCGGGATGCATCGGTGGCAAAGGAACAAGTGAGCCAGGACCATGAGCCACGCCGAGCAGCTTGAACGCGAAGCCGAGCAGACCCGAATCCACATCGCAGACACGCTGGACGAACTACGCGCCTGCACGACGCCTGGGCACGTCCTTGACCAGATAGCCGACCGGGTGAGCGACGGTGGCGGTGCGGCGTTTGCCCGCAACCTGAAGCATCAGGCCATCAACAATCCGCTTCCTGTCGCGCTCATCGCTACAGGCTTGGCGTGGCTCATGGTGGGAAACCGCGTGGCCCCCAGCAGTAGCTCCGTGCGCGGTGCCGCGGACCGTCTGCGTGATGCGGCCAGTGATGCTGCCGAGAACGTCCGTAGTGCGTCCGACGCGGCCAGCAGGACTGCGGCAGGCAAGAGCGCCGAATGGACTGACAAGGCTTCGAGGCTGAGCAAAGACGCGGGGGCGAGCCTCACCTCGACGACCGAGCGCGCCAAGCAAGCCGCCGCCGAGACTGGAGACAGCATTCGGGAGATGGCCGGCTCGATGGCGGAATCCGCGCGGCAAACCGCGACTCAAACCGCAGATGGCCTGCGCGATACGACCGGCTCGGTGACCGATTCGGTGCAGCGCAGCGCATCCCACGGCTACGAAGCGATCGCCGACACAGCGCGCCGAAGCGCCTCCACACTGACTGATTCGACGAAAGCCGCCGGACAACGAACCCTGCAAACCGGGAACTCCCTCCTCGATTTCTGCCGTGAACAGCCGTTGGTCGTCACTGGGCTCGGGATTGCCGTTGGGGCAATCATCGGCGCGTTGTTGCCAGCGACTGAAGCCGAAGATCGGCTGATGGGAGAGACGAGCGATCGCCTGAAGGAGCGCGCACAAGATCTTGCCTCGGAGCAATACGAAGGCGCCAGGAAGGTCGGCGAGCGCGCCCTCGACGCGGCGGAAGATGAGGCCGCCAACCAAGCGGGCAAGGAAGAGAAAGTCGACTCCAAGGATCGCGCGGCCGACCAGGCACGGACCGACGACGCCACGCTGGCGCCGGCCGAGCCCGCCGATGGTGAATGGCGAGGTCAGCCCTGGACTGCCAAAGATGCGCCGCTCTGACGACGGGAACGTTCCTGGAGCGGATGGCCGCCCGCCCCTTTGGGCTGCTGCACTTACCATCGCGTTGTTCGCCGCGGGGTTTCGACCGCGGCGGTTTTCAGCGGTACCGATCGATATCTCCCGGAGGCGTCCGCTGTCCGACGAAGGGCGCGGGCGGCTGGCATCTACTCCATCCGAAATCCCGGCGCGCGGCTGGAAGGACATCCTGCTACGCGTCTATCAGAATATCTCCGAGCATCGGGTGGTGGCGCTGGCAGCAGGCGTGACGTTTTACAGCCTGCTTGCGATATTTCCCGCGATTGCCGCCCTTGTAGCTATTTACGGGCTGTTCGCGGATCCCGCGACACTCACCGTTCACCTGGACAAGCTCTCCGGCCTGTTGCCGGCAGGCGCAATCGACATTATGCGGGATCAGCTCACCCGCGTTGCGTCGCAGCGTGGCAGCACGCTCGGGCTGACGTTCATTGTCGGGCTCGCCGTGTCGCTCTGGAGCGCGAACGCCGCGATGAAATCAATCTTCGACACTCTCAACATCATCTATTCCGAAAGGGAGAAGCGCAGCCTCGTCAACCTGAACGCCATCTCGCTTGGCTTCACGGCGGCAGGAATCGCCTTTGTCCTTCTGGCCATCGGCACCCTGGTCGTCCTGCCGCCTGCCCTCAAATATCTGAGCCTGTCGGATTTGGCCGAACTGGTTGTGTGGGTTGGCAGGTGGCCGGCGCTGTTCGCCGTTGTGACCCTCGCGCTTGCATTGATCTACCGCTACGGGCCCAGTCGCGCGAAGCCGCAATGGCGATGGATCACCTGGGGAAGCGCGTTCGCCGCTTTCGGCTGGCTCGCAGCCTCCATGCTGTTCTCGTGGTACGCGGCGAATTTCGGGAAATTCAACGAGACCTATGGATCGCTGGGTGCGGTCATCGGCTTTATGACCTGGATCTGGCTTTCCACAATCGTCATCCTGATCGGGGCCGAACTCGATGCCGAGATGGAGCATCAGACCGCGCGTGATACGACCGTGGGTGCCCCCAAGCCACTGGGAGCGCGCCAAGCATCGATGGCCGACACAGTGGGCGCTCCGCAAGGCCGATGACTATCAGTTCGCCACGCTTCGTTTCTCGATCCTGTTATGGAGCTGCCAGAAGCGTACCGTGCGCCGGGCGGTTTCCATGGACAATTTCCGGTAGTCCTGCTGCGCCACGGCCAGCGTCTGTTCGTCGATTGGCAGCGGCGCCGGCCGGTTACGAAGGATCGTTTCCACCGTCGGCCAGTTCAGGCGGGCCGACCGGCAGGGAATCAGGATGAGGTCCGAGCGGAGCCCCTCCAGGAGCCGCGCCATCATTTCGGTCGGCACGTCGTTGAGAACGGCGAGCGAAACGATCACCTCATCGAGTTTCTTTTCTTCGGCGAATTTGAAGACGGCAGCGTCGTCCAGTTCGTTCAATTGCAGCATCAGTTTTACGAACTCTTCGGCTATGCCGAAGCGCCGTGCCGGTGGTGGGGCTGCATCGGAGCCAATGTCGTTCAACACGCGCGTGATCTCTCCCTGGACCGCGCGTGACGCCACGGCCAGCAGGCGGGTGCGAACGGTATCCTTGGCGCGCCGCAACAGCTCGTGCAGGAATTTTGGCGGAAGATCGACGCGCAGGCCGAGGATCTCGATCAACTCGTCATCGGCTTTCGTGCGCGCGATGATGCCGGAATAGCCAGCCTCGGAAAAACGCGCACCGGCATTGCTTGCAAGCCGCCTGATGACTTTACCTTCGCCGCGATCGACGATTACGTCGGTAACGGCTTCCGGCAGCTCGGCTCGCTCCGAGATGGCCATCAGGTGAGCTTGTCCCTTGGTGCTGGCGATCTCGACCAGGGTGTCGGTGGCGAGGCGGCTGGAATGGGTGAGGACGTCGCCGGCAACCGCAATTTCGTCATCGCGCGCCAATTGCCGGATAACCTCGAACGGCGCGTAGTCGAGCGGGGCCAGGCGCTTGCTGAGTTCGGCCTTCGCCTGCGTCTCGACCCGCCCGACGAGCAGGCAAAGCGCGCTGTCAAAGACCCTGACCTGTTCGTCGCTGAGGCGATCGCCATCGTGCAGGAAAAGATCCGTCACCTGTCGAAGGGTTTCGACCCGCTTGGCAGAGGACGAGCCGCTGACCGCGTTTTCGAGTTCGGCAATGATTGATTGTGCCGGCTGTTGCAGCATCGCTTGCAGCCTGTTGTTTGTGAGAATCCAGACTGGACAATGACGGTCGCCGCCTTACGCCTGCGTTAAGCGGCAACCCTGTAGCGGTAACAGGTTCGCCGAAAGGTTAGCGGGAAGTAACCGGGTCATTGCTTGCGCGGCCCGGGGCCTTCACGGCTGTGTGCTGCGCTGCACGCAGTCGCGCGCGACAATCCGCGCCGGATAATGCAGACCTCGGGTCGGGCCCTTGCTTCCGGTAACCCGGTCCGGCTGCTATCGTGCGCCCGCCAAAAACTCTCAAGGGAAACGCTCCGACAAAAAGCTGTCATAACTGGTCCCGCTCCGGGAGGAGGAAACTCATGAAGCCTACGCTTAAGGATTTCTTCACGACGCTTGTATTTTCCGCAATCATCATCGTCGCCGCCACGGTGTCCGCTGCCGCGCAAAAGAAATACAGCCCCGGCGTCACCGACACGGAAATCAGGATCGGCAACATCATGCCCTACTCGGGGCCGGCATCGGCCTATGGCATCATCGGCAAGACGATGAGCGCCTATTTCCGGATGGTTAACGATAATGGCGGCATCAACGGGCGGAAGATCAACTTCATCTCCTACGACGACGCGTACAGCCCGCCAAAGACCGTGGAGCAGGCGCGCAAGCTGGTCGAGAGCGACGAGGTGTTTCTGATTTTCGCGCCGCTCGGCACCGCGAGCAATGCGGCGATCCAGAAATACATGAACACCATGAAGGTGCCGCAACTATTCGTCGCCACCGGCGCGTCGCGCTGGGGCGACCCTGAACATTTCCCCTGGACCATCGGCTGGCAACCGAACTATCGCGCCGAAGCGCGCATTTATGCGACCTACATCCTGCAGCATCATCCCAACGCCAGGATCGGCGTGCTCTACCAGAATGACGATTTCGGCAAGGACTACGTGCTTGGGCTGAAGGATGTGCTTCGCGACAAATATGACAGCATGGTCGTCGCCAGCGTGCCCTATGAGATCAGCATGCCGACGGTGGATTCCCAGGTGGTCGCGATCAAGACAGCCAACCCCGACATCTTCGTCAATATCGGCACGCCGAAATTCGCGGCGCAGGCGATCAAGAAGCTCGCCGAGCTCGACTGGCATCCGGTCCATATCATGACCAACGTGTCGGCGTCGGTAGGCGCGGTGCTGAAACCGGCCGGTCTCGACAACGCCAAGGGCATCCTCAGCGCCGGTTATCAGATGGACGTCACCGATCCGCAGTGGGACAGCCATCCCGGCATGCAGAAATTCCGCGCTTTCATGGCGAAGTATTATCCGGAAGCCGACCGCTCCGAGAGCGGGCCGCTCACGGCCTTCAACGTCTCGACCGGGCTTACCGAAGTGCTGAAGCGCTGCGGCGACAATCTCACGCGTGAGAACGTGATGAAAGTGGTCGCGAATATGGATTTCGAGATCAACACCTACATCCCGGGAATCCGCATAAAAACCTCGCCGACGGATTTCTATCCGATCGAGCAGGTGCAGATGATGCGCTTCACTGGCGAGAAATGGCAGCTGTTCGGCTCGATTATCGACGGGCATGCAGAGTAGGGCACGATTCTCACCCCTTGTGGGAGAGGGTACGTGCGCCGCATTGCACTTCGTGTCATACCGGCTAGATGAATCCCACATCATCAGGGGCGAGCAAACCATGAAATCCGTTGTCATCACCGGCGCGTCCACCGGCATCGGCTGGGCCGCCGCCAAATTGCTGCTCGACCGCCGATTTCGCGTATTCGGCAGCGTGCGCAAGCAGGCCGATGCCGACCGCCTTAAAAGCGAGTTCGGCGCGAATTTTATGCCGCTGATCTTCGACGTCACTGACGAGGCGGCGGTGCTGACGGCGGCGCGCGAGGTCCGTACCGCGCTGAACGGTGAGACGCTCGCCGGCCTCGTCAACAATGCCGGCATTGCCGTAGCCGGCCCGGTCCTCGAACTCGCAGCTGACGAATTTCGCCGCCAGATAGACGTCAACGTGATCGGGCCGATTATCACGACGCAAGCCTTCGGCCCGCTGCTCGGCTCCGACCCGCAGCTCAAGGGGCCGAAGGGGCGCATCGTGATGATCTCTTCGGTCGCCGGCAAGAACGGCAATCCGCTGACTTCAGCCTATTCGGCGTCAAAGCACGCGATCGAGGGTTTGTCCGAGAGCCTGCGCCGCGAACTGATGCTGTTCGGAATCGATGTCGTCGTGGTGGCGCCGGGCGCGGTAAAGACGCCGATCTGGAGCAAGGCCGAGGAAGTCGATATTTCGGCCTACAAGAACTCGCCGTATTTTCCGGCGTTGCAGAAGGTTCGCGCCTTCATGCTGCATCTCGGTTCGATCGGATTGCCGGCGGAGACGATCGCGGAGAAGATTTTCGAGGCGCTGACGCTGCCCAATCCCAAAGTGCGCTATTCGGTGACGCCCGATCCGATGCGGCATCTCGTGACCGCACTGCTGCCCAAGCGCACCGTCGACAAGATCATCGCCAAGCGTCTCGGCCTGACGCCGCCGGCGTGAGTGCGAGCCGTCCTTGGCCTTACTTTGATGCTAATCCCGTGTCATTTGCGCTCGCAGGTTCCTGCTTGACCGGAGTCATGATGACGACCATTGGAAAGAACAAGTCGGAATTGATGCAACTTGCCGACGAGGCACTTCGCAATCAGCCGGGATGCGAAACCGCGCGCATCAATTCTCTTCAAGCGTTGCCGAATGTCCGGGGAGGTCGCAATTGGGAGATCCCGAATGTCATCCTTGGCGATAGCCTGATCAGCGACGTCGATCGTGCGGTAATCACCGTTCACCATCGGTTAGGCCGAAAATTCCATTTGCTTGGCGATGACTGATATCAGGCTGCCAGCGCATCGCGGGGATAGTGCTGAACTGATCGGAATGACTGGGCGCACGCTCGCACAAGCGTTTGCGACGGAAATTTGCAATCGTGTTATGAGTCGTGCCGACTGCGCAGGAACCATGGTTCCCGTTGATCTGCACGGGATTGGCCCCGGTGTAACTTGACTTCGGCGGACATCTGCCGCAGCATTTCAATGCTGCACTTGGAATTCACGGGTTATTGGCCCCTGGATCCACAGTCATAGGTGTCCGATCATATGGTCGCGATTACCCGCAGCGGGCTGGACATGATGTCCCTCGGGCAGCATTTGTCTTTGGGCACTCTGTCTTGGAGACAATGTCCTGGGAGACAATGTCCATTAGTCCACACTCAGGTGAGGAGCATGACGCCACCGGGCAAGATGCATTGACCGCGCTTAATTGCGAGGTCACGGCGCAAGCGAAGGTGAACCGCAGCTGCTAGCCGTCATTGCGCTGACGACAAATCGACACATATCGGCGAGACCTGAAGCGCTAAGGCCACGCGCTTCGCAGTTCTCAACATACAACTGGTGTGTACCAGGCATTCTTCGCTAAAACGAAGATCACGGGCCCCGCGATGCTCTAATGCACCGGGGCCCAACCATTTGGGTGGGACAGCGCAGATACGGCCTCGCCGCAGAGACACCGGTGAGTTCCAGTTCACGCCCGACCGGTTCCAGATCTGGTTCAGCTTTGGCCGCTATCCGGAACCCAAATCCGGATCGCGGGATTATTCGGTTGGGTCACAGAGGCTGCGACGATGACACGAAGCCTGCTCTGCGTCGTCTTCCTGCTGATTTTGGGCTGTTCCGGCTTCTCACAGCCCGCGAACACGAAAACGACACCGGCATTTTATGTCGTGCTGAATTCCCTGACCAGGAGCTGCACGGTCGTCGACAAGACACCCCGCACCGATACCCCGAACATCACGGTTGCCAGCGATACGATCTACAAGACGCGGGCCGAAGCCGAAGCGGCCGTCAAGACTCTGGCGCCATGTAATCGATAACCGACGATAAGCGGTTG